>NZ_JAJDML010000119.1:0-1949 GCF_020594215.1 Blautia sp. DFI.1.216 | reverse complement strand
CCCGCGGTCTCGACCTTGGCAAGGTCGCGCGTTACCAACTACGCCACTATCGCATAAGCGGGTGATGGGAATCGAACCCACGTATCCAGCTTGGAAGGCTGGTGTTCTACCATTGAACTACACCCGCACAGCTTGTTGTCTGTGCATCTCTGTCGCATCAACGAAGATTAGTATATATGATGAAACTGTATTTGTCAACACTAAATTTAAATTTTTTCTATTTTTTTAACAACATATACAAATCATCATCTGACAAACAATTTGTCACGCAGATAAAATCATCCGTTTCGCTGCTCAGCTCTATACCGAATAATTGCTATGCAGTTTATCAGAAGGAGCTTTCACTCCTCCTGATATAAGCAAATTTCCACCTGCTACTTATTACTTTCCACGCTGAAAGCCTGGACTTACTGTATATGATGGAACCTGTCAGGAAAACAAAATTTTACAGTGTTAACCAGAGATCAGTTCTCCCAATCCCATACATTCGTAGCTTCCACTGAACTTCTTGGTTTCTTGATCACAAGTTCAGGACTCTTCGCACTGACCTTGGTGTTTGCCGGAATAGATGCTGTAATAAAGGTATTTCCTCCGATGATCGTATTCTCTCCGATCACAGTCTCACCGCCCAGCACAGAAGAGTTAGAATAAATCGTCACATTATCTCTGATCGTCGGATGTCTCTTCACATTGGCAAGCAGCTGTCCCTGACGGGTGGAAAGAGCACCAAGTGTCACACCCTGATATAACTTCACATTCTTTCCAATCTCTGTAGTCTCACCGATTACAACACCGGTTCCATGGTCAATGAAGAAATATTCTCCGATCGTAGCACCCGGATTGATATCGATACCTGTATAACCATGTGCATATTCAGACATAATTCTTGGAATAAACGGCACATTTTCCAGATACAGAACATGTGCAAGTCTGTATACATAAATTGCATAAAATCCAGGATAAGAGAAAATGATCTCCTCTTTACTCTTGGCAGCCGGGTCACCGTCAAAACCTGCCTGCAGGTCAGTCAGCAGCATACGCTGAATTTCCGGAACATTTGCAAAAAATCGCTCTGTGATCTGCTCTGCATGTTCTTTGGCCTTCTGTTCTTCTTCACCCTGATATAAAAATGCAATCTCAATCTGCTCCTGCAAGCAGTCATACAGATCATTCAGGCGATATGCCACATAATGCTCCGGAAACACGCTGGCACTGGAATCCACACTGAAATATCCGGGAAAAATAATAGACCTCATATCTTTAATGAAGTTAATAATCTCTTTCTTATTTGGAAGACGTTCTCTGTCCTTTCCCAGAAAGAGTTCTTCTTTACGGTAAGTATCTGTCAGCTTCTCCACAGCCTCCAGAATTGTTTTCTTCTTATCTGTCATAATCGTCACCTATCTGCTTTCCTCGCAGCTGCTTATTATCCCCGGACAATAGCAATCCAGAGGGTACACAACCGCATTTTGTTATTATCTTATTACAGCAAAACCAATTCGTCAATAAAAAAAGAATTGACCTTTCCGTAGATTCCTTATATAATAAAAAACAGTTCCGGTTACACTTCAGAACTGTTTCTAATCTTAATATGGAGATGTACCCAAGAGGCTGAAGGGACCGCACTCGAAATGCGGCAGGCCGGGCAACCGGTGCGAGGGTTCAAATCCCTCCATCTCCGCTCTTTCTTTGTAAAATTCTTTATAATAAAAATGCACAATAAGCTTGACAATCGTTGCTTTTATATGTATAATTGCAACAGTAAAAGAAATTTTACAAGTTGGTTTTGATAGGGGATTGGTCAAATGGTATGATAGGGGTCTCCAAAACCTTTGGTGGGAGTTCGATTCTCTCATCCCCTGCTCTTAAAAACGCTCGAAAGCCTTGTATTTACTCAATGTCATTAACTTTAGCAAAAAGCAGAAATCGTAAGTATTTATAAAACTATG
>NZ_JAJDML010000118.1:0-2040 GCF_020594215.1 Blautia sp. DFI.1.216 | reverse complement strand
ACGCGCGACCTTGCCAAGGTCGAGACCGCGGGTTCGAGCCCCGTCTATCGCTCTTGGGACTTCGGATTTTCCGAAGTCCTTTTTTATATTATAGGAAATTACTCCGTAATGTTCCTATAACATAAAAAAGCCCTTCGGGCAGGATCGCACTGCGGCGTAGAGGAATTATGTCGCTGAAGCGACCCGCCGCAGGCTGAGAATCCTGCTTGCAGGATTCTTTCTTATTCAGATTCAGTGTCTGAATCGCCGTAGAAGGTCAGAAGACAGAGTCCACAGATTCCTACCAGACCATATATGATTCTGGAAATCCAGCTCATGCTTCCGAAAAGGAGAGCAACCAGATTCAGATTGAAAAAACCGATCAGTCCCCAGTTAACAGCTCCGATGATGGAAATCGTCAGTGCCGTATATCTTAAACATTTACTTCCCATAAGTCACCATCCTTTCGTCTCCCTGTGGCTGCAGACAGCTCTGACAGGAATCATAAAGCTATTACATTTCATATTGTTCCATGGAAGACAAAAAATATGCACAGCAGGTTCAAATTAATTTTGAATCGCTGTGCGTATTTTAACAGAATCAAATAAGTTCCCTGCCTCAATTGAGGATCTCTGTCTGACAATCGGATTATTTTACTTTAAGTATCTGTCTGGCATTTGCGTCTTCATCGAAGGAAAATGCCTCCTGTGCCTGAACCGTTACATCACTCTCATCTGTCAGTGTAAATGCCTGGCATACATTAACGGTCTGTCCGGGCTGAATCTCAGCTGTAAAATGATCGATGGCATCGTCATTATTCTCGGGAATCGCTGCCTCGCAGGATTCTCCATGCTGGTAAGCTTTTAGGCTGACATCAACCATTGCACTGGATGCAGAGGAAGAATTATTGGTGTAATCGTAATAAACCATAATACATGGATTTCCGGCAAAGTCTTTGGTGATCGTATGTTTGGTATATTTGATCGTAAATTTTTCTGTTGTGAGATTAAGCGTATCATCTGCAGATGCCTCCGGTGCATTGGAAGAAGAACCTGAGGAATCTTCGTTATCCATATTGTTGAGGGAGTTGTTTATTTCCTCTTCAACACTCTTGAAGTTTGCTGACATGATTTTTACTGTCTCATCATCCAGAGAAACAATTTTCCATCCGGAATCTGTTTTGATCACCGGATAGGTGATATCTGTTTCGGAGAATACATCTTTTTCCACTTTTTTTGCCTTTTCACTCAGAATAGAAGCAAGTTTTGCCTGTGTCTCTTCTTCTGTAAGCTTGTTTCCGGCATAAGCGTTGGAAACGATCTGACGGAGAAATTCAGTGATAGTTGCTTTATAAATATTAGTTCCGTCAATGTAAGTGATATGTGCTGTGACAGAAGCTGTACCATTCTGAATATCAAATCTGTTTTTCGTGATTTTATAAGTCATTTTTTTGTTGATCTCTGAGAAGAAATCTGTGTATGCGGCATCTCGGATATCTGCATTGTCCAGTGCGGTGAGATCACTGCTCTGAATCAGGGATTCCATCGTGTCGAAGTCCATTTTCTTCATGCTGTCAAGAAAATGTTCCACTGCTTTTCGTGGCTGCTGTCGCTGATAGAAATAGAAGCCGGTACCTCCTCCAATGGCGAGAATCAGGATCAGAATGAAAATGATCAGCCCGGCATGTCCTTTTTTATTACCTTTTGTCATATTGCCTCCTGTCTTAGAGTATGCTTGAAAAATGCTTTACGCAAGATGTGCGTCACATCTTGCAGAAAGCCTTTTTCAGACACACTCTAGAGCATAACTGCTCTGAAACGTATTATGTTAAAAAGTTTCGGTTTTGTATCTGCAATAACATTCATGCAGATGTGATGTTACTGAGAACAGAGTAACAGTAACGATATAATTGATTATATCAGAATGCGTTGACAATGGCAATTGTCTTACTTATAATCAAAATTATAGTAATCAGAGTGGTTACTGTTCACACACCACTGTCCCGTGAGGTGTTTTGGCATGAATATGCCAAAATCCCGAGACATACAAGCCAAAATTCCA
>NZ_JAJDML010000117.1:0-2187 GCF_020594215.1 Blautia sp. DFI.1.216 | reverse complement strand
TGCAGTTTTAGGAGAATTTCTATTATTCAACTGGAGAATTTTTCTCTAGTGCTAACAAAAATATTTACACAAAAAGCAGTTAGTCTTAGGATTGACTGCTTTTTTCTTACCTAAAATTTCAGATTGGAGTGATTACATGAACGATATTTTTAGGGATATGCAGGCAAACGTCGGCTGTGATTATCTTTCTGACCTGCCCTCTTACAAGCGTAAGGTGTGGCAGGAAATGAAACGGCTGAACCCTGCCGACTATGAAGAAAGACAGTTAGAAGATTTTTCTAACTATGTGTTTGGTATGTCGTACCAGACCATAAAAGATGTGATGAAGCAACAGAAAGGACGTGAGGAACAATGCAGGAAACAAGGGTGCTGGTGGAAACGAGAGGAACAACTGGCGAAGAAACAATATCATACTGGTTTGAACTGCCGATAGATGTTGCCGAGTTTGAAGAAAAGTTAGGTATCGGTGCAGAAAGTGGGGATTACCGTATTATCGAAAAGGTGTTGCCTTATGCTGATGAAGTCCACGAACATACAAGCGTGTACCAGCTCAACGAATTAGATTTTATGTACCGCCAGCTTTCAAGTGATATGCAGGAAGAATATGTATCACTACTTACGGTGTTTGAAAATTTAGAAGCACTTTATATTTGCAGGAATGTGATTACGGTTTATCCCAACTGCAAAAGCATGATAGATGTTGCAAAGCAAAAGCTGATGAACGACCCGACGTTCAAACATTTATCCGAGGACTGTCAAGCCTACTATTTTGACTTTGAAGCCTATGCTTCTCACTTGCAGGAACACGGGAAATTTTTAGTAACAGAACACGGTATCTTTGAACTGCCATAGTAAGAAATGAGGTGGTGCTTATGATTGATGATATGGCGGTTTACATTGCTAATCTTGGCAAATACAATGAGGGCTATTTAGTTGGTGCTTGGTTCATATTTCCTATTGACGAGGAAGATGTGAAAGAAAAAATCGGCTTGAATGAACAGTATGAGGAATACGCAATCCATGATACCGATAACTTTCCCATTGCGATTGGCGAGTATGTTTCCATTGAAGAACTGAACTCTATGTATGAAATGATAGAGGAACTTCCCGACTATATCGTAGAATGTCTGGACGAATTTATCAGCCACTACGGGACGCTGGAAGAAGTCGTGGAACACAAGGACGATATTTATTATTATCCCGACTGTGAAACCATGACAGACGTTGCCTATTACTACATAGACGAATTGCAGGCACTTGGGGATATTCCACCCAGCTTACAGAATTACATTGACTATGAAGCCTACGGGCGAGATTTGGATATGGGCGGTTGCTTCATTGAAACAAGCCGAGGTATGTGCGAGATACCATATTAACGCTGGAAGATCAGCAACAAGCATTGTTGCTACTGACAGCGTATTTCTCTTTTAAGGGACAGTCTGAAACATGGCTGTCCTTTCCATTTAGAAACTTACGAAAGGAGCTGAAAGAACTTGAAAAAGATTAAATCTTATACGGGTATCTGGAACGTGGAAAAAGTCTTGTATGCAATCAATGACTTTAACTTACCCTTTCCCGTTACCTTTACACAGATTACATGGTTTGTGATTACAGAATTTATCATCATTCTGTTTGGGGATATGCCCCCACTTTCCATGATTGAGGGAGCATTTCTCAAATACTTCGGTATTCCCGTTGCTCTCACTTGGTTTATGTCGCAGAAAACCTTTGACGGAAAGAAGCCGTACAGCTTTTTGAAATCACAGATAACCTATGCCCTGCGACCAAAAATCACTTATGCAGGAAAAGCCGTAAAACTGCATAAGCAGATATTGAATAAAACAATCACGGCAGTAAGGAGTGTGAACTATGTTCCCGATAAAATATATTGACAATAACCTTGTCTGGAACAAGGACAATGAGGTGTTCGCCTACTATGAGCTGATACCGTACAACTATTCTTTCTTATCCGCAGAGCAGAAATTTATTGTGCATGACAGCTTTCGACAGCTTATCGCACAGTCCCGTGAGGGTAAAATTCATGCCTTGCAGATTGCCACGGAAAGCTCCATACGAAGTATGCAGAAACAGTCAAAGAAACTGGTAACTGGAAAATTAAAGGAAGTTGCTTACCAGAAGATAGACGAACAGACCGAAGCGTTAGTATCTATGATTGGGGACAATCAA
>NZ_JAJDML010000116.1:0-2253 GCF_020594215.1 Blautia sp. DFI.1.216 | reverse complement strand
GGAGTCAGTATCCTATTTTCATTATAGGCTGAGATAAGCTTTCATGATTCGTTGATAATTTTATACCTTATCAGGAAATGTATATAGGTGCTGCAGATAGTGTCGCATAAATGCACGCCTGCAGCTTGATGATTACATAGTAACACCTCATACGTGCATGAAACATGGCATAGGAAACGGTTTCCTGATATGTCTACTCTTTCATTAATCTAATTTATAGAGGTGATTATATTGAGTGAAACAGACAATCTCTTTAAAGCATACTCCGTTCAGGAGATAGCATCCATGCTCGGCATTGGAAAAACAAAAACCAGGGAACTTCTTGACAGTGGAATTCTTCCAGTTACAAAAGTTGGGCGGCAATATTTTACTTCACCAGCTTCTATTCAGGAGTTTCTCAAGAAAAACATAGGAAAGCAAATATTCTTTTAGGCCCTTTAGAAAGTTATTGTCAATCAGGCTTGGCTATATTAAAATAGACCTTATACCTGATTTGGCATGAATATCTCATTAAAGAAAGGGAACTATTCATGGCGAGAACAACGAAAGGTACACAACAAAAAAGAAGATCCAAAGGGGATGGATCACTATTTCCAAATAAGAGAGGAGGTTGGACTGCCCGATATAGAAAAAAAGGGCTACCGGACAAGGAGTTTAATGCTCCTACCAAAGGAGAAGCGAAAGCATTATTAGATGACTGGAAGATAAAAGTCGCAATACAAGACGCAATTACTTCAAACATCAAAGTACAGGACTATGCGAACAAATACTTATTCCGCAAAAGTCTCATGGTTGAAGCTGGCAAATTCAAACAAACCAGCCTGGATCGATTAGAAAAAACATACGAAAATCATTTAAAAGATACGGATGCTTTTAGCAAAACATTTTCTAATCTGACTGCTGATGATATTACAGCAACGATTAATGCCAAAAAGGAAATCCTGAGTTATTCATCATTAAAGAAAATTTACTTATTTTGGTCTGCAATGATTAAAACAGCAATTTCTCTCGGCGAACTGCCAAAAAACTTTTCTGATATTTTAAATCGGGTGATAATGCCGGAAGAATCCGTTCTTCCTGTAGAAACAAAGGAAATCTCAATCATCCCACCAGAACATGAGCAGATCATAAAAGAAATTGCAATGGAACCCAGTCCAAATAAAAATGAACGCTATTTGTATAGATATGGTCCTGCCATTGTATTCCTTTTAAACACAGGTTTACGTGGTGGTGAATTGCTTGCATTAGGTCAATCTTCTATCGTGCCCTTTTTAGGACGGCGTGGCATTAAAATCACACATACTCTTAGCAGGGTTAAAAACAGAGAGGCCGGTTCCAAAAAAAAGACTAAAATGATTTTGACTCCTCCAAAATACCCAAATAGTTTACGGACTATTCCATTAAACAAGGAAGCTGAATTTTCACTATCATGTATGATGGAGCTATACGATAAAAATCGGGTTTTTCCAGATTTGATATTATCTACGCAAAATGGTGTCAGCCCTACAATCCAAAATTTAGCCAATACGCTAAAGAAAATTTGTAAGCGTGCTGAGATTCCAGAATATAATCTTCATGCACTACGGCACACTTTTGCAACAAATCTGATCCGACAGACTCACAATATGGGAGAAATAAAGGAAGCTGCTGAAATCATTGGCGATAACTATGAGGTGATCATGCGTACTTATGTTCATACAGACAGTGAACGTAAGGTAAGTTTAATTGATGCTATGATTGCATAAATCTTCCGCTTAACAGAGGTAATGGTTGTCTACAGTATGATGGCACAGGCTGTAACAAGCAAAATTCTTCCACCTTATCGTCCACCTTACGAAACGATTTTACTTGATTTTATAAGGTTTTTAACGGTTTTTGGCGGACATATCTATAAATATTAAAGCATGAAAACTTATATTTTAGAATTAATTTTTTAAAAAAGGGAATTGGATTATGGAAAAAAGGACTTGTAGAAAAAATTGTGAACTTTTTCTTTCCTATAATTTTGCCACCTTATTTTTTTAGACAGAATTATAGGATTTTGAAAAAAGAAAAAGCCTCGAAAACCTTGATTTTCTGGGCTTTTTAAGAGGCGCAGACCGGATTTGAACCGGTGAATACTGGTGTTGCAGACCATTGCCTTACCACTTGGCTACTGCGCCATATTTAGTTATTTTGCACAATTATTGGGTTTGTAGCTCCCCCTGTTGGACTCGAACCAACGACACTGCGGTTAACAGCCGCATGCTCTAC
>NZ_JAJDML010000115.1:0-2497 GCF_020594215.1 Blautia sp. DFI.1.216 | reverse complement strand
GTTTTATTTTTATTAAAAAAGCAGTGGAATTACTTTCCATAATCCGTTATTGTTAAGTTACCACACGAAACAACTGAACTAAGAAAGCTCCACTGCCTATGATAAGAATAACATTTTCCAGTCTCTTCCGCAATCGGAATTATGACGCTAACGCACCTCCGAATAGGTAGATGTAATTATTAACACTACTTATTCTGGAGGTTTTATTATGTATAAAGATATTTTTGAATCCATCCGCAATGAAGCGGAAAAACGTAACCTGCGTGAAAGAACTATTCAACTGTATTGCTCTGATGTCCGTTACTTCCTTCGTTGGATTGGAAAAAATGTTTCTGATCTTACACTTGAAGATGCGGAAAGTTTTCTTACTGCCAAACGTCTGGAAGGAAGGTCTCCTGAAACTCACAATCACTATCGGTCTGCAATCAAGTTCTTATATAGAAAGGTGCTGAAGATTCTCTGGGATGATGACACTGTTCCGGCTATGAAAAGAGAGCGAAATCTTCCTGCTGTTCTATCCCGCGATGAAATAAATGCAATCATTGACGCCACTCCGAATCTGAAGCATAAAGCGATTATTGCAACTATGTATTCTTCCGGATTACGTGTATCAGAGGTTGTTCATCTTCATTATGATGACATTTCACGTACCAACATGACAATTCATGTTCGTGAAACCAAAGGCAGAATTGACAGGTATACAATTCTGTCTCAAAAAAATTTAGACCTTCTCACAGAGTATTGGTACAAATGTGGTCGCCCTAAAGATATCCTTTTCCCAAGTTCCTGGTCCGGTGGATATCTTGATATAGCCAGTGTTAACCAGTTCTTTAAGAAAAGTGCTAAACTCGCCGGCATTAACCGTCATGTTTCCTCTCATGCGTGCCGTCATAGTTTTGCCAGCCACCTATTCGAAAGTGGCACAGATATAAAATATATCCAGTCACTTCTGGGACATGTTGATCCTCGCTCTACAGATGTTTACCTTCATGTGAGCAACAAGACACTTCTTGGAATCCGCAGCCCGTTCGACAACCCGGAAGGTGGTGAATCATGAGTAAGGATTGTACGATTCAGGATATTTTTCATCGTTTCTATCCATCTTTTGAATCCACACATAGTATTTCTCCCGCTCAGCGAAAGGCCGCTTATCACATCATGAATTGCAAAACCGGTGCCTTTGGTGTGAATGTAAGCGTATGCGAGGACTGCGGCTGCATGTCAGTCCACTATAACTCCTGCCGTGACAGATGCTGTCCTATGTGTCAGGAGTTTCCAAAAGAAAAATGGGTAGATGCACGGCGTGAGGATATCTTAGATGCTCCTTATTTCCATGTAGTTTTTACAGTTCCAGAAGAACTTAATCCCATTATCTACAGCAACCAGAAATTCTTATACACTGCTCTTTATCATGCGGCTTCAGATACTCTCAGTGAACTTGCTGCTGATAGTAAATATCTTGGGACTCATATCGGCTATATTTGTATCCTCCATACATGGGGAAGCACCATGAATTTTCATCCTCATATCCATGCGATTGTTCTTGGTGGAGGGCTGGATGTGAAAAATCATTGGAAAGACAACGGAAAAGAGTTTTTTCTTCCGATTAAGGTGATCTCCAAAATATTTCGTGGAAAATATATGGCTGAACTTAAGCAGCTCTGGGAAAATGACAGGCTTGAATTTCATGGATCGGCTGCACCTTACAAAAACTACTATACTTTCAAGGAATTGTTAAATACCTGCTATACAAAGGAATGGATTCCTTATTGCAAGAAACCATTTGACGGTGCCGAATCTGTCATCAGATACCTTGGAAAATACACCCACCGGATTGCTATCAGCAACTACCGTATCAAAGACATGACAGAATCTACAGTTACTTTTTCCGCTAAAGATTACAAAAAACAAGGGCTTTGGAAAGAGATCACCATATCCGGCGAGGAATTTATCCGTCGATTTTTAATGCATGTTCCTCCAAAACGTTTTGTACATATCAGGCACTATGGTCTTCTTTCATCCAGAAATAAGAAGAAAAAGATTACCCTATGCAGAAACATCCTTGGTTGCAAAAAATATATTTCCAAGCTGAAAGATATGGATGCACCTGCCATTATCCGTCTTCTTTATAATAGAGATATATGCAAGTGTTCTTCCTGTGGTGGTAAGATTATTCCTCTGCCTACAGAACAACATTTTATAAAACCAAAACCACATATGCTCTGTTAACGTATCATAACTGTATATTTTTTTAGCTTCCTTAGGGAGGCTTATTTCCGGTGTCATAATACAGGACTGAATTATAAATTCTATGTGTTTCTATGTGTACACGCTATCCTATTATAAATAGAGTGTCATAATTAAAAGTCCATATAGAGTTGACGCGCTTTGTTCAACCAGAAAAAATCGAAATTGATGCAAACGAAAGGGCAGTTAATGAAAAGTCTCCATACTGCTTTTTCGTTTGCACCACCTTCGATTCTTTCCTTAACGATTT
>NZ_JAJDML010000114.1:0-2499 GCF_020594215.1 Blautia sp. DFI.1.216 | reverse complement strand
TTGTATGTCTCGGGATTTTGGCATATTCATGCCAAAACACCTCGCGGGATAGTGGAATGTGAACAGTAACACGTGTGTTACTATTATCAAAAATAATCTCATTTTCTTCATTGCGTTTTTTTGCACAATACAATATAATAATTTCAGAGTTTATTTATGCAAAAAGACGAAAGGATGTACATATGAAGCACAAAAAAGACTGGTATAAAGATCTGGTGATCTACCAGATTTACCCAAGAAGTTTTAAAGATGGCAACAATGATGGAATCGGTGATCTGAAGGGAATGATTGAGAAGCTGGATTATCTGAAGGAGCTTGGCATCAATGCAGTATGGATGTCTCCTGTCTATGCTTCTCCGAATGTGGATAACGGTTACGATATTTCTGATTACTTCGCGATCATGGAAGAATTCGGAACTATGGAAGACTGGGATGCTTTCCGCGACGGTGCACATGAACGAGGCATCGCCATTATCATGGATCTGGTCCTGAACCATTCTTCAGATAAACATAAATGGTTCCGGGAATCAAAGAAATCCCGCAATAATCCTTACAGTGATTACTATATCTGGCGTGATCCTGCACCGGACGGAGGCGCACCCAACTGCTGGATGTCCGTATTTGGCGGAAGCGCCTGGGAATATGTTCCGGAACGTGGACAATACTATCTCCATTTCTTTGCCAAAGAACAGCCGGATCTGAACTGGGATAATCCGGAAACTAAAGAGAAAATTTTTGATATTATCCGTTTCTGGAATGAGAAAGGTGTTGACGGATATCGCATTGATGCCATCAGTTATCTTGACAAAGGACTGGACGGACGTGCAGATATGAATGAACCCATTGGTACTGCAGCGTGTGTAAATCTGGAGGGAACCCACCGCTACATCCGTGAAATGGTTGCAGAAACAATGACTCCCGACAATCTAATGAGTGTAGGAGAAGTTAATATCAACAATGAACAGGATGCCATCAACTATTCCAGCGCAGCAAGCAAAGAATTTAACATGGCTATTCCATTTGTTTCTCCGATTGTTGAAATCCAGACATGGTCACCAGAGAAAATGAAACGTGATCTTAAGAAAGATTATGAAATCCTGAAAAAAGATGGATGGTGGGCAAGATTTTTAAGTAATCACGACAAACCGCGTCAGGTTTCCCTCTACGGAAATGATAGAGAATTCTGGTCAGAATCTGCCAAAATGCTGGCATGTTATCTGCACACGCTTCCTGGTACTCCCTTTGTTTTCCAGGGCGAAGAATTTGGAATGACCAATGTTGCCTTCCCATCTATCGATGATTACAATGACATTGATACCCGCAATTATTATAAAACCATGATCGAACAGGGAGCTTCTCCTGAAGAAGCACTGGCAGAATCCAGAAGTATCAGCCGTGATAATGCAAGAACGCCTATGCAGTGGAACGACAGCCCAAACGGCGGATTTTCTGAGCATACTCCGTGGCTGGGTGTCAATCCAAACTACAAACTCATTAACGCAGAAAGCCAGATGAATGATGACTGTTCTGTTTTCAAATTCTACCAGAATCTCATCGCACTGCGTAAGAAACATCCGGTAATGGCTCATGGAGATTTCAAACTCTGCTGCCCGGAAGATGGTCCGGTAATTGCCTATACCAGAAGTTACCAGGATGAAACATGGCTGGCAGTGCATAATTTCTCTGCATCCATGCAGAAATTCCATTATGGCGCTGAAGATATTGAATTACCGTGCAACACTCCCGTAATCATTTCCAATTACGGAGAAAACGAAGTTGAATACGGAATTGGAACACTTGTACTCAAGCCTTACGAAACTGTTGTGTTCCAGTTACATTAAGCAACTTCATCAATACAGACAGTAAAAAGCAGAACCATTGAATCACTATCCCTCAATGGTTCTGCTGCTTTTTTGTATTTGTTTTTCATTTATTTGACTGCCATTACTTTGCATTTCTTTTTGTAAAATGCAATACCATATTTCAAAATATGCTCTACTCCCTCTTCCAGCAGCTGCTCCTCGTATCGTCTGTCTTCTATCTGTTTTAATGCCTCTTCACTGACAGCTTCCAGATTCCCTGTTTCGGCATATTTTATTTCTATAATGATTCCAGTTTCCTGATCTTCTGTTTCTATCAAAATATCACTGTATCCATCACCCGATTCTTTATTTGATGACACACTCCAGTTCTGCTGAAATCCAAGAATTCCAAGTAAAATCCCATGATAAAAATTCTCTTTCATCTGTTTTTTTACAAGGGTATCCCGAATACTGATGGTCCTTTTCAGATAATTGTTCAAACTTTGTTCTACCACTTCGGAATTTCCATCTTTTAGTGCATTACAGAATTTTTCAAGTGCTTCTCCATTCTCAGAAACAGTTTTCGTGACATGCTCTCGCCACTTAAATCTTACAGATTTTGAAGTGGGAGCTTCCTGCTCAATTGCCCTTCAGGGCAAAGCTAAAACAGGCTATCCCCGCGTGTCCCGCGGTTCTT
>NZ_JAJDML010000113.1:0-2517 GCF_020594215.1 Blautia sp. DFI.1.216 | reverse complement strand
GGTATGTAAAGGCAGAGGATATTGTGTTGAAGAATAAAGGCAACCAGAACGCAGGCAATCCACAGAATAATAACACACAGGGACAACCGAAAAAATAGTAATTGATATACCTTTCAAAAAAAAGTGTTGTTCAATTAAAATATACTGTTGACATTCATTGTACTGTGTAGTACGATATACCTATCAAGAAAACAGTGAGGTGAACAACATGAACTTAGACAAATGGAAATCTCAAATAGTGCGAGGTACATTGGAATATTGTATTTTGCTAATGCTGGATAAAAAAGTATATTATGGGTATGAGATTTTACAAGAATTGAGCAAATATCCTATAATTACTTCTACGGAAAGTACAGTATATCCATTGTTAAGAAGATTACAAAAGGAAAACTACTTGCAATCAACTTGGCAAGAGTCCACAGAGGGCTTGCCACCTCGTAAGTATTATTCATTAACACCAGACGGGAAAAATTATCTGGACGCTATGAATACTGAATGGGAAAATTTATTAAATGCTATGTCTGATTTGAAAGGAGAATAAAATTATGAATACTACGTTTGAAAAATACTTAGATACTATTGATAAATGTTTGAAACCACTTCCAACTTCTGAACGTGTTGATATTGTAAAGGAAATAAAAGGCTCTATTTTAGAAATGGAAAGCGAAAACCTCTCAACAGAACAAATTTTAACTAGATTAGGAAAGCCAAAAGACCTTGCAAAAGCCTATCTTGGAGATTTACTTGCAAAGGAAAACGGTTTTAGCTGGAAAAGATTTTTAACAGTTTGTGCTTTTTATAGCTTAGTAGGTTTTTCTGGATTGTTTGTAATACCAGTTTTAGTTATTGTTGCACCTACTTTTATTCTGTGTGGTGTTGCTTCTGCTGTATTAGGGATTATAAAATTAGTAGATTATTTATTACATTTGAATATTCCTTATGTAGATTATATTGGTTTTCAATTTGGAAATACAGCTTTAAGCCCTATCCCAGTATTTATCTTATCACTAATCACGGGGATAATCTTGTTCTTATTAGGACGAGGTGCATGGAAGTTATTGATTACCTATTGCAAAGGTATTAGTAAAACTAAAAACAATTTATCAATTTAATATGTATGTGTATTTAAGCAGTTAGTCTTAGGATTGACTGCTTTTTCACACCCAGAAAGGAGTGATTGATTTATGCGTAAGATTTGGAACAAAGGACACCGTATCAGAGCCAGCGACAAGCACCTTGTCTACCACTTTTCCATAGGGACGCTTCTGTTTGTGTTCGTGGCGGTTCTCCTGCTACTCAATATCAAACAGCTCATGCGTACCGATTGGGAGCATTTCAGCTTGTTAGAAAACGGCTTGACGCTTTCCCCTTACAACTTCATAACCATACTGATAGCGACTGGTGTTTGTGCATTGGTCGCTTTTCTGTATTACCGCTTCTGTTACGACAGTTTTAAGAAGCTCCTGCACCGTCAAAAGCTGGCAAGAATGGTACTGGAAAATAAGTGGTATGAAGCCGATACTGTACAAGACAGCGTTTTTTTTACTGACCTGCAAAGCAGATCAAGGGAAAAAATCGTCTGGTTTCCGAAGATTTACTATCAAATGGAAAAAGGACTGCTTCATATCCGTTGTGAGATTACGCTGGGAAAATATCAAGACCAGCTTTTACGGTTAGAGGATAAATTGGAAAGTGGCTTGTATTGCGAGCTAACCGACAAGACCCTGCATGACGGCTATATCGAATATACCCTGCTTTATGATATGATAGCGAACCGCATTACTATTGATGAAGTACGGGCAGAAAACGGCTGTCTTAGATTGATGAAAAATCTTGTCTGGGAATATGACGCACTCCCTCACGCTCTGATTGCTGGTGGGACGGGTGGCGGTAAAACCTATTTTCTGCTGACGCTCATT
This sequence comes from Blautia sp. DFI.1.216, assembly GCF_020594215.1. Lineage (NCBI taxonomy): Bacteria > Bacillati > Bacillota > Clostridia > Lachnospirales > Lachnospiraceae > Blautia > Blautia sp. DFI.1.216. Next base: position 598 of record NZ_JAJDML010000113.1, on the reverse strand, counting down.
GAAGCCTTACTGCATACAAACGCTGTCCTTTATATCTTAGACCCGAAGAACGGTGACCTTGCAGACTTAGGAACAGTCATGGGAAATGTGTATCATACCAAAGAAGAAATGATTGATTGTGTCAATGCCTTTTATAAGGGCATGGTACAACGAAGCGAGGAAATGAAGCGACACCCGAACTATAAGACGGGCGAAAACTACGCCTATCTGGGACTGCCACCCTGCTTTCTTATCTTTGATGAATATGTGGCGTTTTTTGAAATGCTGGGGACAAAAGAAAGCGTGAGCTTACTTAGCCAGCTAAAGAAAATCGTTATGTTAGGGCGACAAGCAGGTTATTTCCTTATCGTTGCCTGCCAGCGTCCAGATGCAAAGTATTTCTCGGACGGTATCAGAGATAACTTCAATTTCCGTGTGGGGCTTGGGCGTATCAGCGAATTAGGCTACGGTATGCTGTTCGGTTCAGATGTGAAAAAGCAGTTTTTCCAGAAGCGTATCAAGGGGCGTGGCTATTGTGATGTGGGAACAAGCGTCATAAGTGAATTTTACACGCCTTTAGTCCCGAAAGGACATGATTTTTTGCAGACTATCGGCTCTC
>NZ_JAJDML010000112.1:0-2540 GCF_020594215.1 Blautia sp. DFI.1.216 | reverse complement strand
AAAAAATGGAAGTAACGCCCCTTTTATGGTCATTATATCTTGATTATGATGAAGCCAAAAACATTGACCAGTGGCTTGAAGTGAGGGAGTAAAACTTTTTTCTGCGATATAGAAAAATCTTCCCATAATTAGATACAGCCTACTGGGACTATTCGATACTCGGAAGGGCGTTACGCCCACACCAGGGAGATGCGGTGAGTCCGCGCCGGGGACTTAATGATATCGGCGACATTTTAGACATTCGGAAGGATGTCACGGCTGACAGCCAGCATAAAACCGCTTTTTAAGACTATGAGCACTGGATAACAAAAAAAGTTGTCCGGTGCTGTTTTTTATATTATAGTGATGAATGGGAAAAGATAGATGGGAAAACAACAGGATAGAGAGAAAATCGTGCAGAAAATTAAAGTAGCTGCCGATCTGTACAGGAAGCTACCCTTCTGTAAAATACCGGAAGAGCTGAAAAAATTGAGGCTTTATAAAATATACATGCTATAATAGGATCAACTGAATGATTCGTAAAGGAGACGAAAAGTTATGAACAGTATTTTTCACAGAATCAGTGTAAGAAAATATGAAGACAAACCAGTAGAAAAGGAAAAAATCATGGAAATCCTGAAGGCGGGAATGCAGGCGCCAAGTGCATGTAACCAGCAGCCTTGGGAATTTTATGTGGTAACAGACAAAGAAAAAATCCAGAAATTGTCCAAAGTAACACCATACACCGGCTGTGCAGCAGGGGCACCTGCAGTGATCGTACCAGTCTATCATACAGAAGGACTTGTTGCACCATCTTTCGCACAGATTGACATGTCCATTGCTCAAGAGAATATCTGGCTGGAAACAGATACTCTTGGTCTGGGCGGAGTATGGTTTGGCATTGTTCCGATAGAAGAACACATGGAAGAAGTTCACAGACTTCTGGGTCTTCCGGAAAATGTAAAAGTTTTTTCTATGTTTGCACTGGGTTATCCGGCAGAGACAAGACCGCAGCAGGACCGGTTTGATCCAGAAAGAATTCACTTCATCGAAGAATAAAGAACTGACAGAGACATGACTGTTTGAAATTATTTACAAATAAAGAAGGAAAAATAGATGGAATTATTTGACGTTATAGACAGCAAAGGTAATCCTGCCGGACAGATTGTATCAAGGGAAAAAGCCCATGCAGAAGGAATTCCCCACAGAACAGCTCACATATGGATTATTCGGAAAAAAGAGGGCAAAGTGCAGATTCTTTTACAGAAACGCTCACAAAACAAGGATTCTTTTCCGGGAAAATTTGATACTTCCTCGGCAGGACACATCCAGGCAGGAGACGAACCACTGGAATCTGCACTTCGGGAACTGAAAGAAGAACTGGGAATCAGCGCAACACCGGAACAGTTGCACTTTGCCGGAACCTTCCCCATATCTTTCACAAAAGAATTTCATGGAAAAATGTTTCGGGATGAAGAAATTGCTTTTGTCTACATCTATCAGGAGCCTGTGAATACAGCGGAACTTGTTCTTCAGACAGAAGAAGTAGAGGAAGTTCAGTGGTTTGATCTGGAAGAAGTATATGAACAGTGTGGAAAACGCAGGGAGATATTCTGTGTGCCCGAAGGGGGCCTGGGAGTGGTGCGGAGTTATCTGAAAAGCATTGAAAAGAATTAGGCTGAAAGGAAAACGCCCTGGAGCACGTTTATTACTCATAATGAAAGTGGAACAAAGTAGAGTGCAATAATTTGATAATATTGTAGTGGGTATACATATGAAATTATTTATGAATAAGAATGAGAAATATGAAGAGCCTGAGGTTCACATGTTTTTTCATAAACAAACGAAAGAAGTAGAGCAGGTTGAGAAGTTTGTAAGATCTCTTTCTATTACCGTTCCGGTTCAATATGAGGATGAAATCTATAAATTATATCCGTTGGTCTGGATTCCAGAGCTACTATGAATCTGGATGCTACCATAAAAAGCACTAATGTTAGAGTAGGAGAAATTTATTATGAAAAATGAATTGATTTTGTTTGAAACGGCAGATAAGGAGATAAAACTTAATGTGTCTGTTAAAGATAGCACTGTATGGCTTAACAGAAATCAGTTAGCTGAGTTATTTGAAAGAGACGTGAAGACGATTGGTAAACATATTAATAATGCATTGAAAGAAGAGTTGGATAATTCAGTTGTCGCAAAATTTGCGACAACTGCTTTAGACGGTAAAATTTACCAGGTAGAGCATTATAATCTGGATATGATTATTTCTGTTGGATATAGGGTAAAATCTAATCGAGGGGTGGAATTTCGTAAATGGGCGAACAAAGTCCTTAAACAATATATTATCCAGGGATATGCAATTAATGAAAAGAGATTGGAGGCATTGCAGCGTACAGTAAGTATACAAACTAAAATGTTGGCATCAACCCTGGAAGTGATTACTTCTATGATTACTTTTGATCATCCGAGATAAAACGAAAACGCCCGAAACCCAGTAAATACACAATGTCATTAACTTAAAAGCAGAAGATATTTATTCCTAAAAGGATTAGATATCT
>NZ_JAJDML010000111.1:0-2559 GCF_020594215.1 Blautia sp. DFI.1.216 | reverse complement strand
AACTGTTAAGGAAACAATCGGAGTTGGTGTAAACGAAAAAGCAGCCTTGAGTTCTGATAAAAACTGCCCTTTCGTTTACATCAATTTCGATTTTACCTTGGTGAACAAAGTCGCGTCCCTTTAGCCGATAGCTATGGGGATTCAATCGTTGCTCTTTTCCTTAAGTTTATCATACCGGATGTTTTGGTAAAAGTTTTTTTATTCAAGAAATCAATTTCAGGCATGACAAACAAACCTCCTATGCGGAAGTCATTTATTCTATGCAATTGTAGATTTTAACATCTCATATGTGCACAAAAAGAAGAACTGTATTTATCTTTGCGGGGTGATACCATATTCCCTCCGCAAGAAGAACATTTGCATACATCGATGTGATACAAAACCTTTATCATTTCTATTGCATTTAGATTTTTTAATGTAGAAATGTATTTCTTGCATCCAAGCAGATTTCTGCAGTGAGTTATCTTTTTTCTCTTGTTTCTACATGATAGCAGACCATAGTGACGGATTCTGACAAATTGTTTGGGAGGAACATGCATCAGGAATCGACGGATGAATTCTTCTCCTGAAATTGTTTTCTCTTTCCAACAGCCTTCGTTTTTATAGTCTTTTACTGCATATGTAACTGTCGTGTCTTTCATGGATTTAATTCGCTGATTACTGATTGCTATCCTGTGGGTATATTTTCCAAGATAATTGATAACCGACTGTGCACCATTGAAAGTTTCTTTACAGTAAGTGACCCAGTTCTTTTCATAACACTTATCAAGAAGTTCTTTAAAACGATAGCTGTTCTGATATTTCTCCGCTGTACCATGAAATTTAAGCTTAGAATCATTCCACAGGCTTTTTAACTCATCCAGATATTTTCCACGGAACACCTTTGAGATGACACCATATGGGAGAAAAAAATTTCCACCTGTTTCTTTCCATTTATTTTCATCATCAAGCCCACCTCCAAGAACAATGGTATGAATATGAGGATGATAATTCATTGCAGAACCCCAGGTATGAAGAATGCAGATATACCCTATATCAGCTCCCAGGTACTTTGCATCTTTTGACAATTCATTCAATGTGGCTGAAGCAGCATGATACAGTGCATCATATAACAGCTTCTGGTTGCTGTAAATAATGGAATTCAATTCCTCAGGAACTGTGAATACTACATGATAATAGGGTGCATCCAATACGTTCTCTTTTTGTGCATCAATCCATTTCTCTTTCGGAAACTCCTGGCACATGGGACAGCATCTGCTTCTGCAGGAGTTGTTGTGAACACTGATACATCCGCAGTCCTCACAAACACTGATGTTTACACCAAAAACTCCTGTTTTACAGTTTCTGATGTGATAAGCCGTTTTTCTGTGATGAGCAGGAGGGTTACTCCTCTTTTCATAAGAAGGATAGAACCGTTCAAATACATCCTGTATCGTACATGATTTATCCATAATCATTCACCACCCATCTCATCAAATGGGCTTTTAATACCAAGCAGAGTTTTATTGCTTACATGCAGATAAATTTCTGTTGATTTTGGATCACGATGTCCCAAAAGAGCCTGAATGTATTTTATATCGCAGCCTGACTCAAACAGATGACTTGCAAAACTATGACGCAAACAATGTGTGGAGACATGTTTCTGAATGCCTGCTCTTTCGGCGCTTTCACGAAAAAACTGAATGACACTATCTTTTGTAAGATAATCCCCTGTCCATGAACTTGGGAACAGAATCCCCCTTGGTCTGCCACATTGAAACCAGTATTCTGTCAATATTTCGAGCGTCCGGTCTGCAAGCAAAGTATAACGATCAGAGCGACTTTTCCCATCACGGATGTGTATGGTTTTGTTCGTGCGTGAAATATCATCATAATGAAGATGTGTGACTTCTGAAACACGAAGTCCGCCTGAATACATAGTAGCAATCATAGCTTTGTGCTTCAAATTTGGCGTAGCATCAAGAATAGCTGATATTTCTGCTTTTGTAAGCACCGTTGGTAACTTTCTGTCCCTTTTCATACGAGGTATGTCATCATCATCCCAATTCTTCTTCAATATTTTTTTGTAAAAGAAGCGGATTCCTGAATGGTAGTGATTGTATGTTTCTGGTGAAATCCCGGAAAGTTTCTTTTCAGTTAGGAATATATCAACATCGTCAGTTGTTAATGCATCTATATCCTTGGCTGTGCGGTTCAAAAAATGAGCAACACTGGTACAGTATGCATGAATCGTGGAATCCTTGAGATTCCGTTTATTTGCAGCAGATCGAATCTGATTAAAAATTTCTTCGTACATAATAAAATCCTCCATGTAAAATCAGTAGTTAATGAAAAACCCTGCTTACATGGAGGTGCATTAGCATAATAAAACCGCTTGTCAGAAAAGCGGTCAAATGGTATTCTTTTCATAGGCAGTGGTGTCTTTCTGTATTGAATTGTTTTGTGTGGTAACTTTACAATATCAAATACTGGTAAGAATTGCCATTGCCTATTTTATTATTGAGAAAAAGAAAGCTGCGCCACAGCCTTGGCAAGCCATCGCGCAGCGATTTTGTTCAA
>NZ_JAJDML010000110.1:0-2585 GCF_020594215.1 Blautia sp. DFI.1.216 | reverse complement strand
TCTTTTCACTGAGAATCTTCTCGAAAATCCGGTCTCCAAGCTGTTTTATTTTGGTGACAAGAAATCCTCCATTCATTTCCATACAAAAGCTCCTATATAATAGTTTATTAAAAAACATACTATATAGGAGCTTTATTGTCAAGAGTTTATATTTCTTAATAGGTAAATTCCGTTTTTTTCAATTCTCCAAACTGGAAGTTGTCAATTTTTTATATATTTTTGATCAGTGTCAGGAATCGTATCTTCTGACCGATATCGCTCTACTTTCATGTGAAGATTATATTTATCTCTTAACTCCGCAATCTTATTCATCATGGGTGATTGATGGTGAAAGTCAATGCTCTCTTGATTTTCCCAACTGTCAATCAGTAGCACAGTTTCCTCATCTCCCAGAGGGAAAAAATAATCATATCTAATGTTCCCCGCTTCATTTCTAATTGCATCAACAGTACCGCTTGAAATCATCTCCTTTGCAAATTTTCGCGCAGAACCATTTTCCCCGGAATAATATATATTAACAACTATACTCATTATACTTTCCTCCAAATTCTAAGTTGTAAGTTTCTTTACTATCATATCTTTAAAACTTGTTTTGCTTTCGCATTAACAAATTGGATAATTGGGCCTGAAATGATAACTGTAATAAGCGTGCATACACCAAACTTTCCGCCAAACAAAACACCTGTAACAACAACCAAAATATCCAATGCCATTCGGACAAATTTAATCTGCCAGTGATTTTTTTCTGCTAAAGCAAAAGTGACTGCCTCATAGGATCCTCTACCAAGGGATGCCGACGCATATAGTCCCGTTCCGACAGCAAACAAAACCACTCCTAACAACATAATTAAAAAATTGATCCACTTATAGGTACTGTAAATATGGCAGTTAGCAAACAAATCTACACAGGTACTGTATACAATCTGGTACAACACAGTTCCTATATGAATCTGACTTTTATCGTAAATGAGCGCAAACAAAATCATTCCCAATGCTACAACAAAAGATGCTGTGCCGATGCTTATGTGAAATGTTCTTGCAATCCCCTGCCACAGCACCGCAAGCGTAGCTCCGCCAAATCCAGCATACAGTGCAAGTGTAATTCCATAAGCCGCAATTATAGAACCTATTACAAGGATTGCCAATTTCTTTAGTGTTTTTTTATTGTTATTTTTCATTGACTTTTAATTCAAGTACATCCGGACGGGCATAATGTCCGATTGCATCATGCTCCATTTTGCAGGCGGCAGGCAAATTCATATCAAGTTCTGCGTAAATGATAGTTTCTTTATCCCAGACAGGTTTTGTCAAATAATGCCCATATGGATCAATAATGCAGCTTCCTCCTCTGCACACAAGTCCTGGAAGTTCAGATACGATATTATACTCCTGCAGATCAGAAGGGTATGAACTGCGTCTGATAATCATATCAGCGTTGATAAAGAAACATTTTCCTTCGATTGCAATATGCTGAATGGTGGCTTGCCACTCCGGATTGTCATTGGTATTAGGTGAAATATAAATAGTGATTCCTTTTTGATAAAGTGCCACACGGGCAAGTGGCATATAGCTTTCCCAACAGATCATGCTACCAATCGGTCCCCATGGCGTTTCAGTAACAGGAAAATACTCTTTATCCGCATCTCCCCATACAACACGCTCAGAGCCTGTCGGCTTCAATTTTCTGTGCACCTTATATGACCCATCCGGTTCAAAAATAACATTACTGTTATAAAGTGTTCCACTAACGGCATCTCTCTCAGAAAAACCAAGGCTGATGTATGCTCCTGTTTCCCTGGCGGTTTCTGCAAGCTGCTGGAATTCCGTCTCTCCAGCAACAACAGAAGCATCATAATATCGTTTCCAATCTTTTCGTCCATACTCACTTCGTTTTCCTACACTAAACCCAAAATTCATTCCAACAGGATATCCCGGAATAAAAAGTTCTGGAAAAACAATTAAGTCCGGCTTTTGAGTTGCGGCCTCATTAATATATCGAAGTACCTTTTTCAGCGATGCACTTTTATCAAATATTACCGGTTCTGCCTGCACCAATGCTATTTTACAAATATTATCAATATCTTTCATGCTAATAATTCACTCCTCGTATGATTTTCTTTAGGTTTAAATCATCTGAAATCTATATCATTGTATATCCGGCATTTAATAATACAGCTAATGATTCTTCAAAATCCGCATCTTTCACTAAAAAATAATCTGTGTTGAATGTAGATACCGCTAAAATTCCAATTTTATTATCTGCAAGTATTCCAGACAACTTTGAAAGAATGCCAATGAGTGAAAAATCCAAAATTCCTTGAATACGGAAACCACGCCACCCATCTTCACGTTCTATTGTGTTTTCAGGAACGTCATTTGTTTCACACACAAGAGAAATTTCTTCATCTGTTTTACCAATGAAGTAGAATTCCTTGCTTAAATCTATATCATCAATGTATTTGACTTTACATACCGTTAGCAACCGCTCTAATTTATTTAATACCAGCAAATTACTCTCCTCCACAAATTCCGATTGAACAAAATCGCTGCGCGATGGCCTGCCAAGGCTGTGGCGCAGTTTTATT
>NZ_JAJDML010000011.1:0-92778 GCF_020594215.1 Blautia sp. DFI.1.216 | reverse complement strand
TAACCGGATAAAAAAAGAACCGCGGGACACGCGGGGATAGCCTGTTTTAGCTTTGTCCTGAAGGGCAATTGAGCAGGAAGCCCCCACTTCAAAATCTGTAAGATTTAAGTGGCGGGAGCATGTCACAGAAATGGATGTGTGTCAATATGGGAATGTTCGTTAATCCTGATAATCTGGCATTTCAGGCAGCTTTGAATGCAAGGATCTATGTTGATAAAAGTGGAATCCTCAATTATACAAACAGTGTTCTGGGGTCAACAGATGCTTTTATATGCAATAGTCGTCCAAGAAGATTTGGAAAATCTGTTACTGCAAATATGCTTACAGCGTATTACAGCAAAGGATGCGATTCAGAAGAAATGTTTTCCAGACTGGAAATCAGTCAGGCAGAAGATTTTAGAAAACATCTGAATCAGTATGATGTGATTCATTGGGATATTCAATGGTGCATGGGGCCTGCCAATGGTCCTGAGAAAGTTGTTTCCTATATTTCAGAAAAGACAATTTCAGAATTAAAAGAATATTATCCTGATGTACTTCCGGCAGAAAATCATTCCCTGGCAGAGACACTGGCACGGATCAATACTGTAACTGGCAGAAAGTTTATTGTGATTATTGATGAATGGGATGTTCTGATTCGCGATGAAGCTGCAAAAGAGGATATCCAGAATGAGTATATCCGCTTCTTACGTGGTATTTTCAAAGGGACAGAGCCTACAAAGTATATTCAGCTTGCATATCTTACAGGTATTTTGCCAATTAAAAAGGAAAAAACTCAGTCTGCCTTAAACAATTTTGATGAATTTACCATGGTAAGTCCAAGTATTCTGGCGCAGTATATCGGATTTACGGAAGCTGAAGTACAAAAGTTGTCAGATAAGTACCATCAGGATTTTGATAAGGTAAAGAAATGGTATGATGGATATCTGCTGAAAGATTACCAGGTTTATAATCCCAGAGCTGTTATCAGCGTAATGTTGAAAGGGGAATATAAGAGTTACTGGTCGGAAACAGCCTCTTATGAAGCGATTGTGCCTTTTATCAACATGAATTATGATGGCTTGAAAACAGCAATCATTGAAATGCTTTCCGGCTCATCTGTCAAAGTTAATACAGCAACATTCAAAAATGACACTGTTAATATTCAAAGTAAGAATGATGTACTGACTTATATGATCCATTTGGGATATCTTGGATATGATCAGACAGAAAAAATTGCTTTTGTTCCCAATGAAGAAATCCGTCAGGAACTGACTAATGCTGTAAAAAGTAAGTCATGGAATGAAATGCTTATGTTCCAACAGGAATCAGAGACTTTACTTGATGCAACGCTGGATATGGATAACGAAACAGTTGCTGCACAAATTGAGAAAATTCATAATGAATACGCTTCTGTCATCAGGTATCATGATGAAAATTCATTAAGCAGCGTATTAGCCATTGCCTATCTGGGAACCATGCAGTATTATTTTAAACCGGTTCGTGAATTTCCTACAGGACGCGGATTTGCAGATTTTATTTTTATCCCTAAGCCTGAATATAAAAGTGCTTATCCTGCATTGGTTGTTGAACTGAAGTGGAACCAGAAAGTACAGACGGCAATACAGCAGATTAAAGACAGAAAATACCCATCCTCGATTTCAGATTATACCGGTGATATTTTGCTTGTGAGAATTAATTATGACAAGAAAAGTAAAAAGCATCAGTGCATAATTGAAAAAGTGTAATAGCATCTGAAAAACATGCGCACATTGGGGGCTGATCGTGCGTCCAGCAAAGGGTATATAGTCCGGTGGGTGGAAGACAATATATGAACTTATGTGACTTACATTGAATATACTTACGCTAACCTAAGATAATTGTTGTATAAGGAAAAATATAACTTTGACTTGAATAATAAAAAAAATGTGGTATAGTAATTATATACAGAACCATATAACCATATTTTTCATAAAAAACAATTGCTTTATTTATCGATTATTTTGAAGAATAATTTTTAAAAAGATTATTATTTATAACCTTATAACCAGTTTTTTAATTTGGTATTTGAATTATATTCATTTAAGTAGGCGATAGAAATGTCTGTTGTTAGCTTGGTATATAAAAAGACAGATTCCGTTAGACGGTTGAGCCAAACTTTGGAAGGTTAAGGCTAAATAAATTAAATATTCAACGCATTAACGATCGCTATCTGAGCTATGGCGGTCGTTTTTGCATTTCTTATCAAGAATACGAACTATGTAAGTACCAAGAATACTACTAACAGTTCCGTAAACTATAGTAAAAATAACAAAAGATACTGTCATGTGTATATCCTCCTTCTTGGGTATTTCCGTCATGAAGTCATGAGGATATTTATATAAACAGAACATCGCTGTTCTGACATGACTCAACCGCCTAACCATCCCAATCTAGCCTGAAACTGAAATGTTGGAATCTGCCTATGGAGATATTATAAGATTTTTCGTAAAGCATGTCTACTATAAATTTACATTTTTATACGATCATGACCTGTAATGTTACTGTTCAGGGGGTTAGCTGGACTTGAGAAAACCGATACTTTCGAAACTCCTAAATCCACTTTTTACGGATAAGATGATTTAAGCGTCAAACTCCCTTTTTACCGAATTTAGTCACAATATAATATTGCTGTAATATATGAAGCGAATATACTAAATACAGTATCCTTGGTTATTAAATGACCCTTTTGACGTTCTAATCATAGTAGAAAAGCAATTGACATATTCGTGGTGGCAAGTTAATATAATATTAACAACAGGCAACATAAGAAGCAGACTTTGATGGCGCTGAAGATTCGGAAGTTGTTCAATACAATGGGAGATAATTGTATTATGCGGGACGTTGATGATTATATCAGCAGTATAACTGGGAACAGAAAGATATCTGAAGAATTGGGAGAGCAGTTGATTAAAAAAGCCAGTATGTCAGGGAAAGGATAGTATTAACCCTGCCGGTTTCAAACCGACAGGGTATTTTTTTGCCCATTTTCAGAACAAAAAACCTTGAAAAAGGACAAAAAATCTGTTAAAATAAGAACAATAAGTTCCGTAAATTAAAAATACGAATAAATCAATATAAACAGGGAATAATAATCATAGACATATTCCTTTATTTTTTACATCAGAAAAGCCCAAAATGTTCTTTTTAAAATCGTAGAGTATCACACTCTATGAAGTGATTTCTTCTGACTTCAATAATTCGCAACTACAAGTAATTTTACATAATGCAACATATTTTGTCAATATTTCCAAGAAAATCAATTAAATTCTATGCTTTTTCAATAAAGTATATCTATATTAACATTCGCTTTTGTTAACTTTTTAAGGAGGTTCGTTCATCAATTCGCTATATAGGGCTAAAAAGCTTAGCTCATTCATCGTAAAATTATCGTCATACGAATATCGAAAGGAGAATTATCAGTATGCCAAGAAAAGGTGAAAATATTTACAAGCGAAAAGATGGACGTTGGGAAGGCCGATATATTAAAGCACGGTCACAGACCGGAAAAGCTATTTATGGATATGTATATGCTCCAACCTATAAGGAAGTAAAACAAAAACGCAGTCAGGCTATTATCCACATTGAATCCAACCCGCCTACCAGCAGACAAGTCTCCCAAAGTACAATGCCACCCTGTTTTATCAGAAAATTAGCAGATGACTGGCTCAATTCAATACAGGCGCAGATAAAGAAATCTTCCTATGTGAAATATAATAATATTATTCATTCCCACATTTTACCGGAATTTGATAATGCTCCGCTAAACGAACTGACCTCGTCACGAATACAGAAGTTCTGTGAGGATCTTCTTGATCATGGTGGGATTTCCGGAGAAGGGCTTTCGCCTAAGACTGTGGCAGATATTCTTTCACTGATGCGAAGCCTGCTCAGATATGCCCAGATACAGGGCTATCAGCCGCCGAGTACAGGAAAGGAAATCATTATCCGACAGACTGCGCCAGATACTGTAATCATCTCACGTTCCGCACAGGAAATCCTTTGCAGATATCTTTATGCAAATATATCTGAAAGAAATATAGGAATCTTGTTATGTCTTTTTACAGGAATGCGGGTCGGTGAGATTTGTGCCTTAAAATGGGAAGATATTTCATTTCAGGAGAAATCCATTTATGTGCATAAAACAATGCAGAGATTGCAGATTCCTAGATCTACTTCCCAAAAGACGCATATTATAGTCACATCACCAAAAAGCAAATGTTCAATCCGTACAATTCCTATTCCGGATAATCTTGTACAACTCATCCAACGGGAGTTTCCCAATCGTCAGGGGTATGTTCTTGCATCTCCTGATGAAGAATATATAGAACCACGTACCATGCAGAATTATTTCTGTTATGTACAAAGGCAATGTGGTCTGACTCCTGTAAACTTTCATGCATTGAGACATACATTTGCCACGCGGTGTATAGAGCTTGGCTTCGATGTCAAAAGCCTGAGCGAAATCCTGGGGCATGCCAGTGTAAACATTACCATGAATCGATATGTACATCCTTCCATGGAACTTAAACAACAGAATATGCAAAAGCTTGCTGCTCTATTAGCAGTCATGTGATTACCGTCAAAAATCCCCGGAATTTCGAAAAATAAAGGAATTCCGGGGATTTTTTCGTATAGTGTGATACTCTGTGAAATTTGTCGAAAATGAGGTGACTTTCGTCATGTGGTTTATGTATGAATACACAGAAAATGAAATCACAGAACTTAACCAATCTTATGACACCAGACTGTCAGAGGAAGAGAAGAAAAAGATATTTATACCTATCTACGACTGCATGAAGAAATATCAGGGATCATGGCATATGGAACAGAAACCGGCATTCAAAAATTGTTTTCTTATCGAATGCAGAGACAGAAATGATTTGGCAGATATGCTACACAGGATGCAATGCGCTGATATTTTTGCAGAGAATATCACAGCAAATGCCATAGCCTTACTTCCTGAGCAGGAAGTATTTTTACGGAATCTGATGATGCCGGAAACGAAAAAGATCTCTATGTCAACAGGATACATCAAAGATGGAAGAACCTATGTGACTAAAGGTCCGCTGCAGGGAAGGGAAAAAATGATCAGCAGGATAGATCGGCATAAAAGGCTGGCAAAGCTGAGATTTGCAGCAGGGAACACAGACAGAGAATTATGTGCAGGGCTTGAGATTATTTCAAAAAGCTGAGCATATAAAATCAATAAACCTGCATCAGAGGAAGAGAAAGCGAATGAAGGAGAACAATGCGATGAGGAACAAAACAGAACCCGAAGTCAGAGTCTGTAGCAGAGACTGTGGCTTGTTTGTGTTGGGAAAATACAAAAGAGATAGCTATAAAGAATAAACAGCTAAAAAATTAAAAAAGATGACATAACAATAAAAAGAAAAGGTTTTAGGGAATAACAAATGAGTGAAGGCAACAAAAAAACAAGCGAAAAATAGAACACTGGGGGAGTGGGATATAATAGGGACAACCAGAGAAAACTCCAGTATTTATGCGGCATATGTGGATTAAACGTTTTATGATAATTCGATTTTTCATTGCTGCAGCAGGGTCACATTATAGCGGTTCATAGATATTGGATGGCTCTTTGGATGCTCAATTTGACCCAATCATAAAGCAATAAAAATCGAAAAGGAGAAAACTTGAGCCTGTTAATCTGAAAAGAATGATGGGCTAAGGGACGTTAGATTGCCGATATGAATAATGAAAAACTAAAAAATTAAAATCCCCCAGAGTGTATATGTGTGTGGGGGGTAAAGCGAGGTATAAAAAATGAAGCAGATGCGGATCGCTGAGTGCAAATGCAATTCCCTAGCCTCTTATAGTGGGAAAGAAGCAAACGGAAAAATTGAATATGGCAAGAATCTGATGAAACATCGGAAAATCTATCTGGCAGTTTCTATAGGCTGTCTGCTTATGGCTGCTATCTATTATCAAATAGAATCACATTTCTTAATTAATAGAAATCCATTTTTTTATTGTGCTTTGCCTGCCCTGATAATTGGGTTATGTGCCGAGTATAGATTGTTTCTTAGTAGTATTAAATGTAATATACAAAGTTCTGTGAAGGACTTCGTATTTTTTTATAAAAAGTCTTTGTTCGTTGGTAAGTCAGAGGATTGTAGCAGTTAGTTGAAAACGAACGTAATGGAATCTGAAAAATGAGTAAAGGGGGAAGAAAGTATGTATAGAAAAGATTCTACAGGATGGATAAAACATGTGGATTTTATCATCTTGGACTTGATCTGCTTGCAGGTGGCGTTCGTTCTGGCGTATGTGTTAAGTGGATATGGAGCTAATCCATACCAGCTAATTCTTTACAGAAATATGGCTGTCTTTATGGAAGTAGCAGATTTGGTAGTGCTGTTTGCAATGGGAACATTGAAAAACGTTTTGAAAAGAGGCTACTATAAAGATTTTGTTGTAACAGCACAGCATGGAGTAATTCTTGGAGCATGTTTATTGCTTTATTTGTTTATGCTTCAGGAAGGACAACAATATTCCAGACTGGCATTGGTACTGAATATCGTTATCTATATTCTACTTACTTATCTTGTGCGAGAGCTGTGGAAACATTTGCTTAGAAAGAAAATGGAAGATGGTGAAAATCGTTCCTTACTTCTTGTTGTTTCAGCAGATGTAGTGAGTTCAGTAGTAGAGAGCATGAAAGAGCATAACTATGCCCGGTATAAGATTGCTGGAATTGCTGTCATAGATAAGGAAATGACAGGAAAGTATATTGATGGTGTGAAAGTAGTTGCAAATATGGAAAATGCTGCTGAATATGTCTGCAAGGAATGGATTGATGAAGTTCTGATTGTAACATCTGGTGTAGTTCCGTATCCAAAAGAACTGATTGAGCAGTTTACGGAAACCGGAGTAACCGTTCATCTGAATCTTGCAAAGGTACAAAGCGTACCTGGGAAAAAACAGTTTGTAGAAAAAATTGGAGATTATACAGTACTAACTACCAGTATTAACTATGCATCTACAAGAGATCTGATGCTGAAACGTCTGATGGATATTGCCGGAGGTTTAGTAGGATGCTTGCTTACTGGAATCTTGTTTATATTTGTTGCTCCAGCAATTTACATAGCATCACCGGGACCGATTTTCTTTGCACAGGAACGTGTAGGAAAGAATGGAAAGAGATTCAAAATGTATAAGTTCCGAAGCATGTATATGGATGCAGAGGAACGGAAGGCTGAACTGATGAAAGATAACAAACTGGGTGATGAAAAGATGTTCAAATTGGATTTTGACCCACGAGTTATTGGAAATAAGGTTCTTCCAGATGGAACACATAAGACTGGTATTGGGGATTTTATTAGAAGAACAAGCATTGACGAATTTCCGCAGTTTTTTAACGTGTTGAAAGGTGATATGTCAATAATTGGAACCAGACCACCTTTGATTTCGGAAACGAATTTTTATGAGCTGCACCATCGTGCAAGATTGGCAATTAAGCCAGGAATAACCGGTATGTGGCAGGTCAGTGGACGTAGTGACATTACTGATTTTGAAGAAGTGGTTCGTCTTGACAAAGAGTATATCACAAATTGGAACATTGGGCTAGATATAAAAATATTATTGAAAACAATATTAGTTGTATTTAGAAAAGATGGTTCTATGTAAATCCAATGAGCAGCTTGTTTTTGTAGAGAGAATAAGCTGCGAAAGGATAGCTGTAGATAAGTTATAAATATAAAAGGAGCTAGTAATATGCAGAATTTAGATTTGAAAAATAAAACAGTTTTTATTACCGGTGTGGCTGGATTTATCGGTTCAAATTTAGCTGAGAGACTATTAAAAGAAATAGAAGGAATAAAAATAGTTGGACTTGATAACATGAATGACTACTATGATGTTCGCTTAAAAGAATATAGATTAGAAAAACTCTCTTCTAGTGAGGCTTTTTCCTTTGTTAAAGGAAATTTGGCAGATAAGGAAGTTGTCAATTCAATTTTTGAGAAATATAAACCAGGATTAGTTGTGAATTTAGGTGCGCAAGCAGGCGTTAGGTATTCAATTATCAATCCGGATGCATATATAGAGGGAAATTTAGTTGGTTTCTATAACATATTAGAGGGCTGTAGGCATTATCCAGTGGAACATTTGGTATATGCATCAAGTTCGTCTGTATACGGAAGTAATAAAAAAGTTCCATACAGTACAGAAGATAAAGTAGACAATCCTGTATCGTTATATGCTGCAACGAAAAAAAGCAATGAATTAATGGCTCACGCATATTCAAAACTCTACAATATTCCATCAACTGGTTTACGTTTCTTTACTGTTTATGGACCGGCAGGGAGACCAGATATGGCATACTTTGGATTTACAAATAAATTGTTAAAAGGTGAAACTATTAAGATTTTTAATTATGGAAACTGTAAAAGAGATTTTACGTATGTTGATGACATTGTTGAGGGTGTTGTTCGAGTAATGCAGGGGGCACCAGAGAAGAAAAATGGGGAGGATGGTTTACCAATTCCTCCATATGCAGTTTACAACATTGGAAATAACCATCCAGAGAATTTGTTAGATTTTGTAGAAATTCTTCAGGAAGAGCTTATAAGAGCAAAAGTCTTACCAGAAGATTACGATTTTGAAGCACATAAAGAACTTGTCCCTATGCAACCAGGGGATGTTCCTGTGACATATGCTGATACAGAAGCATTAGAAAGGGATTATGGTTTTAAACCATCAACAACTTTACGTGAGGGATTACGAAAATTTGCTGAGTGGTATAAAGAATTTTATATGTAAATCAAAATGTAGTTGTTTGATAAAGAAGGGAAGGAAAATGAGAGATTTTAATTCATTAAAAATTGCGGTGGCAGGAACAGGATATGTAGGTTTATCCATTGCGACTTTACTTTCTCAGCATCACGAGGTTCATGCTGTAGATATTGTTCCAGAAAAAGTTGATTTAATTAATAATAAAAAATCACCAATACAAGATGATTACATTGAAAAATATTTAGCTGAGAAGGATCTAAATTTAACAGCAACACTGGATGCCAAAGAAGCTTACAGTGATGCAGATTTTGTTGTAATTGCAGCACCAACAAATTATGACAGTAAAAAGAACTTTTTTGATACTTCTGCAGTAGAGGCAGTTATCAAATTAGTTATCGAATATAATCCAGAAGCAATTATGGTTATTAAATCTACAATTCCAGTTGGATATACAACAAGTGTTAGAGAAAAGTTTCACTGCGATAATATTATCTTTAGCCCTGAGTTTTTAAGAGAAAGTAAGGCATTATACGATAATCTATATCCAAGTCGTATCATCGTTGGAACAGATATTAACAATGCACGTTTAGTAAAGGCTGCACATACATTTGCTGAACTTCTTCAAGAAGGTGCAATTAAAGAAGATATAGATACATTGTTCATGGGCTTCACAGAAGCAGAAGCAGTTAAATTATTTGCAAATACATACCTTGCACTTCGTGTTTCTTATTTCAATGAATTAGATACTTACGCAGAAATGAAAGGGTTAAATACTCAACAGATCATCAATGGTGTTTGCCTCGATCCGCGTATCGGCACTCATTACAATAATCCGTCCTTCGGTTATGGCGGATATTGCCTGCCGAAAGACACCAAGCAGCTACTCGCAAATTATGCCGATGTGCCGGAGAACCTGATTGGAGCAATCGTTGAGAGCAATAGGACTCGCAAGGACTTCATCGCCGACCGTGTGCTGGAGATTGCTGGTGCTTATGAAGCAAATGACAGCTGGGACGAAAGCAAGGAGAACGAAGTTGTTATTGGTGTTTACCGGCTGACGATGAAGAGTAACAGTGATAACTTCCGCCAGAGTTCCATTCAGGGTGTCATGAAGCGCATCAAAGCTAAAGGCGCAACTGTCATCATTTATGAGCCGACTTTGAAAAATGGAGAGAAATTCTTTGGCAGCGTTGTGGTTAATGATTTGGAGGAGTTCAAGGAAACGAGTCAGGCTATCATTGCAAACCGCTATGACAAGTGTCTGGATGATGTGAAGGATAAGGTTTATACACGCGATATTTTTCAGCGTGATTAACATAAATGATTAATAAAAAAGGAGAAAAAAATATGTCTACATTTGATAACGCAACTCTTATGATCACTGGTGGTACTGGTTCTTTTGGTTCTACGGTTTTGAAGCATTTCTTGGACTCTGATTTGAAGGAAATTCGTATTTTCTCCCGTGACGAGAAGAAGCAGGATGATATGCGCCATGAGCTTCAGGCTAAACATCCAGAAGCAGCTAAAAAGGTGAAATTCTACATCGGAGATGTCCGTAATCCTCAGTCTATCCGTGATGCTATGCCTGGTGTTGATTATATCTTCCATGCTGCAGCTCTGAAGCAGGTACCTTCCTGTGAATTCTTCCCTATGCAGGCTGTCCAGACCAACATTATCGGTACCGATAATGTGCTTCACGCTGCTATCGACGCAGGTGTCAAGCGTGTCGTTTGCTTGTCTACTGATAAAGCAGCTTACCCAATCAATGCCATGGGTATTTCTAAAGCCATGATGGAACACGTTATTTACGCCAACGCCCGTGTAGCTGCGGAACGTGGTGGTACCACCATCTGCTGTACTCGCTATGGTAACGTTATGTGTAGCCGTGGAAGCGTGATTCCTCTGTTTATTGATCAGATTAAAGCAGGCAATCCGATTACTATTACTGATCCTAGTATGACACGTTTCCTGATGAATTTGGATGAAGCTGTTGATTTGGTTATGTTTGCTTTCCAGCATGCAAATCCTGGTGATTTGTTCATCCAGAAGTCTGATGCTTCTACGATCGGTGATCTGGCAAAGGCTGTTCAGCAGCTTTTTGGTGACACTGGTACGAATATCATAGGCACTCGTCATGGAGAAAAGTTGTTTGAGACTCTGATGACTCGTGAGGAGCGTCTGCGCAGCGAGGATATGGGTCACTATTTCCGCGTGGCTGCTGACAACCGCGATTTAAACTACGATAAGTTTGTGGTCAGGGGAGAAGTACATACTATGGCAGATGAGTCTTACACAAGCCATAATACGAATCGTCTGGACGTGGAAGGAACTGTGAAAAAGATTATGACCACCGAGTATGTTCAGAATGAACTGAAAGGCATTCCAAATGTGTAAAGAAAAACTGCTGTTAGTGGGTGCAGGTGGATTTGGTCGTGTTGTATCTGAAACAGCGGTTTTGAATTATGACTGTGCTTTTGTAGATGATGGGTTTGGAATGGGCACTGAAATATGTGGAGTAGAAGTGATTGGAAATACTTCGGATTTACCGACACTTTTTGGAGAATATAAAAAACTGATTGTCACGATCGGAAATAATCGTGTCCGAGAGAGTATTTATAATATAGCAGTAAAAATCGGATATGAGTTTCCAAATCTGGTTCATCCTAGCACATATATAAGTCCATATGCAAAAATCGGATGGGGTTGCGTTTTTCTGAATCATGTAACTGTTCAAAATGGCTCTGTAGTAGGTAACGGTGTACTGCTGAATCCAGGGGTTGAAATCCACCACGACTGTTCTGTAGATGATTTTGATTTGATTTACACCAATTCAGTGGTGCGTACATATGCCAAGGTTGGAAAGCGTGTTCGAATTGGCAGTAACGTGACAATTAGCAACGACGCAGTTGTTCCAGATGATGCAGATATCCCAAATTGCACTGCGATAAAATAAAGAGGTGAGAATATGAATGTTCTTGTAACAGGAGCCAAGGGTATGGTTGGAACTGCCCTGTGCAATAATTTAAAAAATATTCGAGACGGAAAAAATAAAACCCGATCAGAAATAGCAATCGAGGAAATATATGAATATGATTTAGGTTCAACAGCAGAAGAGTTGGATGAATACTGCCAAAAGTCAGATTTTATTTTTAATTTGGCAGGTGTGAATCGTCCAGAAAACCCTGAGGATTTTATGAAGGGAAATTTCGGATTTGCTTCCGCTCTGTTGGACTGCCTGAAAAAGCACAACAACAAAGCAACTATTATGCTGTCTTCTTCCATTCAGGCTACATTATCTGGACGTTTTGGAAACAGCGAATATGGGCGTAGTAAAAAGGCTGGCGAGGAGCTGTTCTTTGATTATGCACAAGAAACGGGAGCAAAGGTTGCTGTTTATCGTTTTCCAAACCTGATGGGGCATAGCCGTCCGAAGTACAATAGTGCGGTTAGTACCTTTTGTTGGGCGGTCGCAAATGATGAGCCGTTCACTGTCAATGATCGTAGCACAGAACTTGAATTGCTTTATATTGATGACCTTGTAGAAGGTATGTTTGATTTGCTGGAAAATAAAGAGAAACACTGTGAGTTCGATGGTGTTGAAACTGTTTTGAAAGAGGATGGCCGCTATTGTTGTGTACCTGTTACGCATAAGGTCACGCTGGGCGAAATTGTTGATTTATTGCAAAAATTCAAACAGCAACCTACTACACTTATGATGCCTAAGATGCCGGATGGCTCTTTTGCAAAGAAACTGTATTCCTTATATTTAACGTACCTTCCAGCTGACAAGTTTAAATATACGCTGAAGATGAACGTAGATAATAGAGGTTCTTTTACCGAACTGGTTCACACAGAGGATTGCGGACAGGTAAGTGTCAACATCAGCCGACCTGGTATCACCAAGGGGCAGCATTGGCATAATTCGAAATGGGAATTGTTTATTGTTGTAGCTGGACATGGACTTATTCAGGAGCGAAACATCAATACAGGCGAGTTCGTGGAGTTTGAAGTGTCTGGTGATAAGATGGAAGCGGTTCACATGATTCCCGGGTGGACACATAATATTATCAATTTGTCTGACACAGAGAATTTGGTGACTGTTATGACCTGTAATGAAATCTTTAATCCGAGTCATCCGGACACATTTTTTGAGATAGTGGGGGAGGAGAAAAAGAATGGCTGATTATAGTAATGTATCATTTAAGAATAATGGAAAACTAAAATTATTGATTATTGTTGGTACTCGTCCTGAGATTATTCGCTTGGCAGCTGTTATCAACAAAACTCGTAAATACTTTGATGTGATTTTGGCTCATACTGGTCAGAATTATGATTATAATCTAAATGGTGTATTTTTCCATGATTTACAATTGGCTGACCCAGAAGTATATATGAATGCGGTTGGTGCGGATCTTGGGGAAACTATGGGCAACATCATCGCTGAAAGTTACAAACTGATGGCAGAAATTCAGCCGGATGCAATTCTGGTACTGGGTGATACCAACAGTTGCCTGTCTGTTATTGGCGCAAAGCGTTTGCATATTCCGATTTTCCATATGGAAGCAGGTAACCGTTGCAAGGACGAGTGTCTGCCGGAAGAAACCAATCGACGCATTGTAGACATTATTTCTGATGTCAATATGGCATATTCTGAGCATGCTCGTCGTTACCTAGCAGACACGGGCCTTCCTAAAGAACGTACTTTTGTGACAGGTTCTCCGATGGCGGAAGTTCTGCACCAGAATCTGGAGAAGATTGAGGCATCGGATATTCATCGGCGATTAAGTTTGGAAAAGGGCAAATACATACTGTTGTCTGCTCACCGCGAGGAGAATATTGATACAGAAAAAAACTTTACATCATTGTTTACAGCTATCAATAAAATGGCGGAAAAATATGATATGCCTATTCTTTATTCTTGCCATCCGCGTAGCCGTAAGCGTTTGGAGCAGAGTGGGTTCGAATTGGATAAGCGCGTCATCCAGCACGAGCCTCTGGGGTTTCATGATTATAACTGCTTGCAGATGAATGCTTTCTGTGTTGTAAGCGATAGCGGTACACTTCCAGAAGAGAGCAGTTTCTTCACCAGTGTAGGACATCCGTTTCCGGCAGTTTGTATCAGAACATCAACGGAACGTCCAGAAGCATTGGATAAAGCTTGTTTTGTGCTTGCAGGTATTGATGATAGGAGTCTTTTACAGGCGGTTGATACAGCAGTTCAGATGAATCTGGATGAAGATTATGGTATCCCGGTACCTGATTATGTAGAAGAAAATGTAAGTTCAAAAGTGGTAAAGATCATCCAGAGTTATACAGGTGTAGTAGATAAGATGGTGTGGAGAAAGTTTTAAAATGCAAAAAATGGAGAGAATAAAGATAATTGGTGTGGATATATCTGTGGTGAATTTCAATTCGGCTCAAAAGTATTTATTCGACAACTTTGAAGAGGCGAGAGGACACTATATATGTGCAGCAAATGTACATACGACGGTTACAGCCCATGAAAATAATAATTACAGAGAAGTTCAGAATAACTCTTTCATGACGCTTCCAGATGGAAAACCATTATCGGTGGTTGGAAAAAAACGAGGAAAAAGCTCCATGGGAAGAGTAACAGGTCCGGATTTCCTTGAGGAAGTATTAAAAAGGACAGAAAACACAGAAGTAAAACACTATTTCTATGGTACGACACAGGAAAATCTAGATAGTTTCATTTCTGCAGTAAAGAAATCATATCCAAATTTGAAAATCGCAGGTGCTGAACCGTCTGTATTTAGATCACTCACTGTGAAAGAAGAGGACGAATTACTCGAAAGAATCAGTAAATCGGAAGCGGATTTTGTTTGGATCGCGTTGGGCGCACCAAGACAGGAATTTTTTTGCAATAAGTTATCAAGTCGGTCTAATGCGGTATGGGTGGCAGTTGGAGGTGCGTTTAATGTAGTCTCTGGAGTTATCCCAAGAGCACCGCAGTGGATGCAAGATCATGGACTTGAATGGTTTTATCGTTTTATGAAAGAACCACGAAGATTATTTAAGAGATATTTTGTAACAAATAGTAAGTTTTTATGGTACTTGTTTAGAGATAAAGGTGAAAAATGAAAAAGAAAGTATGTATGGTAGTTCCGAGCTTCACAGCAAAGGGTGGAATAACATCGGTAGTCAGTGGATACAGGAATTCTCAATTGACAGAAGATTACGATGTGCGGTTTATAGAAACCTATTGTGAAGGAAATGTAATTCGAAAAGTTTCTAAAGCATTAAGAGCGTATTTTGAGTTTATTTATACTACTTTAGTTTGGAAACCGAACCTAGTTCATGTTCATACTTCTTTTGGAGGAAGTTTTTACAGAAAGGCGTTAATAATTGAGATGGCCTCTCTTGCAAAAATTCCGGTTATTAATCATGTTCATGGTGCAGAATTTGATGAGTTCTATCGAAGAAAATCTCAGAGAAAAAAGAAAGCTATAGAGAAAATTTACAATAAATGCATTAGAACCATTGCGCTATCAGAAGAATGGAAGAAGAATCTCGCAGAGATCGTGCCAGAACAAACAATTAGTGTTGTTGAGAATTATGGTATTTTGCAAGAAGATCTAATCAAAGAAAAGTTTACAAAACCGAATCATAAGATGATTCTTTTTTTGGGATTTATATGTGAGAGAAAAGGATGCTTAGATATTCCGGCTATTGTAGATCAAGTATGCAGAAAAATACCGGATGCTCGGTTTATTATTGGTGGAAGTGGTGAAATCGAAAAAGTCAAGCAGAAACTCAGTGCGAAATATAAAGATAATGTGGAATTCCCGGGATGGATCCGAAATGAGCAAAAAAAGCAATATTTGAGAGAGGCAGACATTTTTCTTCTCCCTTCGTACAATGAGGGAATGCCTATGGCAATATTGGACGCTATGGGGTGCGGTCTTCCAATTGTGAGTACAGAAGTTGGCGGCATTCCTAAAATCGTAAGGCAAGGAGTTAATGGATATTTGTATAAACCAGGTGATAGTAAAAACATGGCATGTGCAATTATTGAGTATCTTACAGATGATGAAAAGAGATTAAAAGCTGGACGGGAAAGTGTTGATGTTATAAGAAAATCATATTCTCTACAGCAAAACATTGATAAACTTGAAAGAGTTTATACGGAAGTGGAGAGATTGAGAAATGACAAGCTATGACAGAAGAAATCTACATAAAAATGGGGGGGGGTATTGGAATCAATAAAATCGGAAGCCTCGTATACAGATCAGAAGAATTTGTGCGTAAGGTATTTTATAAGATTTTCCGAGAAAGTGTAATTAAATCTTCTTTTGGAAGCTGTGGTAAAAATGTACATATTGCTGAAAAGAGTGATATTAAGGGAATTGGCAACATTAGTATAGGAGATGATGTTGCGATTGGCTCTCATGCATTGTTGTGGACAACACGAGCAAATATTATCATTAAAGAGAAAGTAATTATTGGCCCAAGACTTAGTATCATCACAGGCGATCACAAGATGAATGCAGTAGGAAAGTACATGGCTGATGTAACAGATGAAGAAAAAGATGACGAAAACGATCAGGATGTCATTATTGAAAAGGATGTTTGGATAGGGGCTAATGTAACAATCCTTAAGGGAGTAACTGTAGCAGAGGGATGTGTTATTGGAGCGGGGACTGTGTTAACTAAAAGTACTCATCCCTACGGCATATATGTAGGAGTACCCGGTAGACGCGTTTCTGAAAGATTTGAAAATGAAGAATTAGAAGACCATATAAATATATTGCAAGAAAAATCTAAATGGTGATTTTAGTATGAAAACAAAATATACAATAAATGAATTTTTATTTAAGACATATTTGATATGTGTGGTTTTAGGGTGTTTATTGAGAAATATGTTTGGTGAATGGAAGCCGATATATGATACATACACATTTGTTAGTAAAGGAAGATGGGGAACTTTCTTCCTGAATTTTTCAAGTATTATTCTTTTTGTGTTGATATTTAGATGTATTATACATTACATAAAAAAAGTTCATGCAGGAATAAGAATTTTGCTTATAAGCTTGATTTTTTATTATTTGATATGGACTGTATTGTCATTAGATAAAGCACCTATTCAATCTGTTTTTTTTGAAGCTATTTCTACATCAGTAATTTTGTTGCCAGTGTCAGCACTGCTTGGTTTTGATGATAATATATGGAATATATTGGAAAATGAATTATTACGTATAAATTTACTCTTTTGTTGTTGTTTTTATATTGCTGTTTTTTCTTTTTGGTCTAATTATGGAATAAATTGGCCCAGGAATGCGTCGTATAAAGGAATATTTTCATGTTGGTTTACATCTGCTTGCATTATGACCTTTATAGAATTTCACAAAAAAAATAAAAGAAAAATAATATACTGTAATTTATTGTTTATTATTGCCGCTGCGTTTATTACACAGTCAAGAGGTTGGGTATTACAAACATTAGTACTATTGTTTGTATTTGTTGCGGTTCTGGGTAATAGGAATAGATATGTTAAGTTTTTAATGGGGCTTTTGCTGATTTTCATAGCAATATTGGGAGTTTCTTATGTTTTTCCAGAGATTACAGGAAATTTATTCAATAGGGGAGTTGAAGATACCAGAAGTGGACAGTACGTAATCTTTTTTGCGCAGCATTCATGGAAAGATTTAATTCTTGGATTAGGTATAAATGCTTCTTATAGCTACTTAGGAAATGTAAATTATACTTATTTCGATAATCAGTTTATGTTTGTCATGTTCCATTATGGGATTTTTCCAGTGATCGTATGGTTATGTGTATATGCATCCATTTTAAAAAACAGTAAAATTTACAATGGGCAAAATAGAATAGTGATTCAAGCAGCAAAATTTGTCGGATTATTTGTATTACTGGCGTATATGGGAGTTTCTACATATTATCAAATTGAGTTGGGATATAATGGCGTTATTGTAATGATACTTATTGGAAAAGCGTTAAGGGAAAAATATTATGGGAAATCATAGATTAATGAAAAGGATAACATTTTTAATAGGCAGTTTAGGTGGAGGCGGTGCTGAAAGAGTTACAGTTGCCTTAGCTGATTATTTTTGTGAAAGCGGTTATGAAGTGTCTTTTATTGCATTTTCAAAGGCAAATAATAATTATGAGATTAATGCGAAAATAAAAGTTGATTATTTGCCTGAGAATACAGGGAAACGTGCAGTATTTTTTAGAATAAAAGAATTGAAAAAAATATTGAAAAATCAAGCACCAGATTATGTGATTTCATTGGGTTTAGGATATCAATATTTGATATTAGGAAATTTATTAAATAAATATAATTTCATTTTATCGGAAAGAAATGCTCCCCAATTTTTTTACAATTGGTATGAGAAGATTTATGTAAAGTATAGTTACAAAAAAGCATATAGAGTTGTTTTCCAAACCGAAGATGCGAAACTGTATTATGGTAAGAGCTTAGAGAAAAAGTCAAAGGTAATTGCAAATCCTATTACGTCATCAATTCCGAGTCCATATGATGGAGTGAGAGACAAAAGAATTGTAGCTGTAAATAGATTAAGTCAACAAAAAAATTTATTCATGCTACTCAGGGCAATGAAAAGAGTTTTTGATGTATTTCCAGAATATATTTTAGAAATATATGGTAAGGGAGAACAGCAAGAGGAATTAGAAGAATATTCTAAAGAATTAAAAATTTCTGATAATGTAAAATTTATGGGACAAAAAGCAAATGTTCAAAAGTATATTGTAAATGCTAGTATTTTTGTATCATCATCAGATTACGAGGGAATGTCTAATTCAATGTTAGAAGCTATGGCAATAGGACTTCCTGTGGTATGTACAGATTGTCCGATAGGTGGTGCTAGAATGGTTATAAAAAATAACATTAATGGTATACTTACACCTGTTGGTGATGACAGAAAATTTGCAGATGAAATAATAGGATTACTAAAAAATCCAGAAAAAGCAAAAAGACTGGGAAAACAAGCAAGTGAGTTAAGAGAACAACTAAATGTAAAAAAAATAGCCAAGGAATGGGAAAAATTATTAGAAGATTAAATCAAAGCTTTTATGTGCATTGTAAATCTTATCAAGAGAAATAATTAGTAAAGAGAGGGTAGCAATTCATGATAATAGTATATATTGGAAATGTCGGATATCCAGACACGGCATCATCAATTCATGTCAGAAATAGAGGTATATTTATGAAATCTTGTGGACATGAAGTTCATGTATTATGTGAGTTGGCTTCTGATGGCAAAAGAATGGAAGAAGTGGATGAGTTGACATATCAATACATGGATCCTTATCCGGGGCGAGGAAAGATAAGAGGTGCTTATTGGAATTTGGATCAGGTATTTGGAAAAATTTATTTTGAGCAAACAAAAAAATATATTGACAAAATAAAACCTGATGTGATCATATTATACGAACCAAATTCGATATTGTACATTTTAAAAATGTTAAAGCTTTCTAAAAAAGCAGGATTTAAGTTGGTAATAGAAACTACGGAATGGAGAAATCCTAAAGATTATAGGGGAATCATTTCGAGAGTTATTAACACAGAAAAAGATTTACAAAAAAAATATATTGATAAAAAAGTTGGCAATGTTATAGCAATAAGTAAATATTTGTATCAACATTACTTAGAACAAAATTGTAATACTATTTTATTACCGCCGATTTTTCCGGAAACTGATAAAAAGAAAAAGCTAATAAGAGAAAATTCAGATAAAAGGAAAGTGCTGAAGATAGTTTATGCAGGCGCATTGGCTTCAAAGGATTATATTGATACTCTATTACAAGCGATAATTCGATTAAATGCTGACGAAGTACGGGTTATCATTGATATAATTGGTCCTGATAAAATACAAGTGCAGAAGTTAGTAGGGAACAGTGAATTAGAAAAATATGGAATTTACTGCCATGGAAGATTGCCACATGATAAAACGCTAAGTATAGTAGAAATGGCGGATTTGTCAGTTTTATTACGGATGAATAAAAGATATGCGAAGGCAGGAGTTTCGACAAAGTTTTGCGAGGCAATGATGCTAGGGGTTCCTAGTATTTGTACATCTGTAGGAGGTACGGATCTATTTATAAAAGATAAGTATAATGGATTCCTTGTTAGTGATAATGACTTGAATACATTAGAAACCACATTACTTAGTATTATCAATCTGCCAAGAGAGCAAATTGAAGAAATAAAAAATAATGCATTGAGAACTGCAAATGAATTATTTACGCCTGATAAATATATAGAACGATTTAATGATTTTTTGAATAAGTGTAAGTGAGTTAGTGTTAGAATATAAATGATGTTATAAAAGTTAGTTTTAAATATGAAACATCTAGGATCATGGAAATGTTTTATAAACAATATTTTAGATATTAGCATTATGAACTGTTTGCAGTGTCTAAGGTTACAGAAGCACTATGAGGTAGTAGTCGTATTCTGATTTCTGAATCAGAAACAGGGCTAGTTATCTGTGTGACGATAGAGTAATTTGTTAGAAAATGCAAAATTCTGGTATTCTAGCAGAAAATAGAAATTTAGTGGACACACACCTACGATCTGTGATCCATGTACGTCCAATTAAAACAGAAAGAATGCAGTAAGGAGAACTAAATGCTAAAGAAAAAACTACAAAATATTCCTTTGGGAGTAAAAGCAGCAGTGGTTTATACCATGGCGTCTGTTTTTTCACGAGGGTTATCAATGATTACAGTCCCAATTTTCACGAGAATAATGTCTACAAGCGAAATTGGAATGGTTAATTTATATAATTCTTGGTATTCATTATTGAATGTAATTGCAACACTATCATTAACATCAGGTGGATTTCAGGCAGCAATGAAAGACTTTGAGGGGGAAAGGGATCAATATCAATCGTCTGTTTTGACATTAACATCAATGATGGCCATTGTTTTAGGTTGTATTTATTTTCTCATACCTAATATTTGGAATAGGATTACAGGGTTACCTTCTGTTCTGATGATTTTAATGCTTGTAGTGTTTTTCTTTGCACCGGCGCAGGATTTTTGGCTATTAAGACAAAGATATGAATATAAATATAAATTAGCTGGTGTATTGACAATGGGATCAGCTTTAGCATCAACAATATTGTCTATGATAGTTGTTTTAAATTTAAATAAAATGGGTTCAGATCAAATTGCAGTTGGGCGATTGTATGCAACTAACATAGTATCTATAGCAATTTCAGCAATTTTATGGATTAAAATATATGTAAAAGGGAAAACGATAGTAAATATAAAGTATTGGAAATACTCTTTGAAACTAAGTGTGCCCCTTATTGGTTATGCCTTTGCAGCACAGATTTTAAGTGTTTCAGATCGAATGATGATAAGCAAAATGGTGGGAAATGATGCAGTTGGAATATATAGTACTTTATATACTGTAAGCTCAATTTCACTGTTGGTTTGGACTGCAATTAATTCATCGTTTATACCATATTTATATCAGAATATAGAGAAAAAAGAAAATAGAATAAAAGAATTATCATTAGCTTTAATGGGATCGTATGCTATTATAGCTGTTATGCTTACTTTTCTAGCGCCAGAAATAGTTAAAATATTGGCTACTAAGGAATATTATGAGGCGATTTATATTATGCCACCTATTGCAGCAGGAGTGTTTTTAACTTCTGTATCAAATATGTATTCTAATTTACTCATATACCATAAGAAAACTAATTATATCATGTATTCTTCGATTATCGCAGCTATTATAAATCTTATACTTAACTACATATGTATAAATATATTTGGCTATATGGCAGCTGCATATACTACACTGGTAGCTTATATAGTATTAGCAGGTGCACAGGTTATATTCGCAAGAAAGATTCATCTTAAAGAGACTGGGGAAAAATCAGTATATAATGATAAGGCAGTATTGTTTATGGCGATATTAACGATCATGGCTGCGTTATTCGGTTTAGTATTGTATCGTTATACTGTGTTAAGATATATATTAATTTGTATTGGAATGATTGCAGGAGTAAAAATAGCGTTAGTGGCTTTGAAAAAAATGAAAAATAACTGCTAGAGTCAATTTAAGCTCAGAATGCTGAAAATTCAATAAGTTTGGGCTTATTGAAGAAATCTTAGGGTCAGCCCCCCGATGTGAACATGATTATTTTTGCATTCCAGCATGCAAATCTAGGTCAGTTGTTTATCTAGGAGTTGGATGCTTCGAATATCGATGATTTGGCAAAGGCTGTTCAGCAGATTTTTGGTGACACTTGGATGAATATCATTGGCACTCGTTATGGAGAAAAGTTGTTTATGGGGAAACAATGGGGGGCACCCCATAAAGAAAACAGAGCAACTGGATGCAGAAGGTACGATTAAGAAGATTATGACGACAGAGTATGTACAGAATGCACTGAAGGGAAGTAAACGGTAGATAACCTGTGAGTATTCCGATGCAAGATGATCGGACAGGCGGCTCTGCCGCACCGTAATATTCATGTTGAAAGTACAATAACAAGTATTTTATAAAAAGAAAAGGAATTAAAATAAAATGGGAAAATATTTTGGAACAGACGGTTTCCGAGGAGAAGCTAATAAGAATTTAACAGCAGATCATACGTATAAAATCGGGCGTTTTTTAGGCTGGTATTATGGAGAATTAAAGCATCAATCGGGCGATGATACCCCGGCTCGTATTGTAATTGGAAAAGATACTCGTCGTTCAAGCTATATGTTTGAATATTCTTTAGTTGGAGGTCTGGTAGCATCAGGAGCAGATGCTTATCTTCTTCATGTGACGACTACGCCATCTGTTGCCTACGTTGCACGAGTTGATGAATTTGATTGCGGTATTATGATTTCAGCAAGCCATAATCCATACTATGATAATGGAATCAAGTTAATCAATGGCAATGGTGAAAAGATGGATGAAGATACAATTTCTTTGGTGGAAGCATACCTTGATGGCAATTTGAATGTATTTGGCAAAGATTATGCAGAGATTCCATATGCTCATCGGGACAGAATTGGATGTACAGTAGATTATGTTTCTGGAAGAAACAGATATGTGGGTTATCTGATTTCTCTGGGTGTTTATTCATTTAAGGGTATGAAAGTGGGACTTGATTGTGCCAATGGTAGTTCATGGAATATTGCCAAAGCAGTATTCGATGCATTGGGAGCAAAAACATACGTAATCAATGCAGATCCAAATGGCACCAATATTAATACAGATGCCGGTTCCACTCATATTGAGGGATTGCAGAAGTTTGTAGTCGAGAAAGGACTGGATGTTGGTTTTGCCTATGATGGAGATGCAGATCGTTGTCTTTGCGTAGATGAAAAGGGAAATGTAGTCGATGGAGACGCAATTCTTTATGTCTATGGAAGATACATGAAGGAACGTGAGAAATTGATTACAAATACTGTTGTTACAACAGTGATGTCCAATTTTGGACTTTATAAAGCCTTTGACGAGCTGGGAATTGGTTATGCCAAAACAGCTGTTGGTGATAAATATGTTTACGAGTATATGCAGAAAAATGGTTGCCGACTTGGAGGGGAGCAGTCGGGTCATATTATTTTTTCAAAATATGCTTCAACAGGGGATGGTATTCTTACCAGCCTTAAAATGATGGAAGTTATGATGGCAAAGAAAATGAAAATGAGTCAGCTCACAGAGGATTTACATATCTATCCACAGGTTCTTGTAAACGTTAAAGTAAAAGATAAAGCAGTTACACAGGCTGATAAAGATGTTCAGGATGCTGTAAAGAAAGTTGTTGATGCATTAGGAGATACTGGACGTATTCTTGTTAGAGAATCAGGTACAGAGCCTTTAATTCGTGTAATGGTAGAAGCTGAAACTGAGGAGATATGTAGAAAACATGTTGATAATGTTGTATCTGTAATTAAAGAAAAAGAGACACGCTAAGCGAAAAAGGGAGTAAATAATTATGTGTGGAATTGTTGGATTTACAGGAAGAGAACAGGCAGCACCTATTTTATTAGATGGACTGTCCAAGTTAGAGTATCGAGGATATGATTCGGCAGGAATTGCTGTTCGTGATGGTGAGAATCCAGTTGATATTGTGAAAGCAAAGGGGAGACTTAAGATCCTTGCTGATAAAACAAATGATGGTAAGGCGGTAGTTGGTTCATGTGGAATTGGTCACACCAGATGGGCAACTCATGGAGAACCATCGGAAAATAATGCTCATCCTCATAGAAGTGATAATGGAAATATTGTAGCAGTACATAATGGCATTATTGAAAATTATCAGGAATTAAAAGAAAAGCTTGTGAGAAAAGACTATGTAGTGAAGTCATTTGCCAAGCTGATAGAAGATGGTGTATATCAGAAGAATTTATTTGAAGATTTGAAATAAATAATAAAGGAGAATGATGGGAAGTAAGATAATCGAAATATTTAATAAGATAGCATATAATGTATTATCAGCACTTTATCAGCCCTTCTGGGCTGCCGTTCTCCTTGCCTTTTTAACAATGTTCTTATATTTATATGGTAAGGAGCATGGGTGGAAAAAGAATAATTTTATCCGAAATATGTTTGGAACGTGGTGGAGAGCATTTAAAAGTTCTTCAAATTTTCGTCGGACATTCGTATTAGCCTTTTATACAGCAATGATATTACTCCGAACAGTTTTAAATCGTGAGATATGGTTTGATCCGCTTGGAAAGCTTTTTGGAGGATGGGGACTATACGAAGATGGACAGTTTACAACAGAATCTATAGAGAATTTTATGTTATTTGTTCCATTTTCTATTTTGTTTCTATGGGCATTTCATAAAGAACTGTTTGATAGCATGGAAAATTTAGAATTTGGAAAGACAATATGGGAGACAACTAAAATTGTTGCAACTTTTTCATTTATTATAGAGTTTTTGCAATTATTATTTCATCTTGGCACATTTCAAATTTCGGATTTATGTTATAATACCCTTGGCGGAACTATTGGTGGAGTGATATATTTCGTAGGCTATAAGTTCAAAAACGAAAAAAATTGACATAAGAAGGGAATGACAATAGTGGAAATTCTTCATTGGTTAGGAAATCAATTTTCCAATTTACTTGATCCTGGAACTGCACTGGGGGCTTTTTTAATAAGTTGCTTGGCGGGTTGGACATGTTCTTTTATAGTTGGTGCAAAGTGGAAAGAACATACGATGAAAAAGAATAAAATTAACAGCGATGAAATTAAAGGATCAATTCATCAGGATATGCATATTCAAACACAGGGAGATTCAAGTGTTATACGGAAAACTGCAAAAAAGAATGAGATTAATGTTAAAAAGGTTGATGGTGATGTTTGGCAGGACTCAGAAAAATAAAAAGAAGAATAATATTTCTGCAAACATAGTTAATGGGAACATCATACAGGATTCATCTGTAGAAAATAATTATATAACGATTAATGATCCAGCGATTGCAATCCGCAATATAGGAAAAAATTCTGAAGAACTGACAAAATATTTTGAGAGTGTAAGAGCTTCATTAGCTTCACAGCATAAATTATATCCGTATTATGAAACTGGAATCCAGGAAATCAATGGTAAAAACTTTTTATACAGTAGACCTCTTGTCCCTGAAGCTAAAACGAAATATCCAAGTCGGATAAAGGGAAGATTTAAAATTGCAGATGAAGAGGTGGCTGGGAAGTATTCCTTGGAAGAAATGGCACGAAGAGCATATATTTCGCAAAAGTCTGTTGAGTTAGAACCAGTTGAAGTGATAAAAATGCTTGGTGAGGAAATAGACCCATACCAAGATGGCTTTTTGGAAGAAGTAAAAAATACTAATTTCAGATTAGTACCGGAAAAACTACCAGAGGCAATTTCATGTACATTGAAGGTAGATGGCTCTGACTTGGAATATGATATGATGATGAAGATTCAACCAGTTGATCCTGATAAACATATTTTATGTATGGCAAATGAAAATGACAGTGATGGCTTGAAAATTATAATCGTATATAGTTTAGTGGATAGAAAAATATCGTTTACTTATAGATTGAATTTCAATACATGGAGTGATGTGCGAAAATTTATGCTATTCCAGATGACTGCATTAAAAGGCTCAGTAATAAAAATAGAGACAAAGGAAGAAAAGAAAGAATTATTCAAAGCAACATTACAAGAACCGCTTAGTTCGGAAAGTATTGAAGAATTAAAAGGTGATTTGGAATTAATAAAAGATGTAATTTTGGTAGAGACAGAATTTGGAGTGTCATTCAGCATTTCTGACGGTTTTGATAATGACGATCAGGAGATGCTTTATTTTCTAGCTAATAGTATTAGAAGAATTCCGCAGGAAATGCAATGGACTTCTTATAATGCGGAGGCAAGATTGACCCCTGCAACAGAAGCCGATACAAAAGATTTATTTAAGCCAGAGTTTCTTATTAGATATACAGAAATTGCCAATATCAAAATTCAGCAAATATGGATTAAAGACATTAGAATCAGTAATGAATTGAAATGTTGTAGATTTGCTGATCCAGATCAGGCATACAAAGATTTTATAGCAGCACAGCAGTCAGAGGATAAACGAATCAAGATTGATTTAGTGCCAGCAGATGAAGAGAGAAGGGCATCACGAATAGTGATATTTGATTAATAGATTATATAATGTGAACTTCCAGTAATTTTTCCACCTAAAGAAAAAAGAACGAAATAAAATCATAAAAAATCCCGGTTTTCTGCGCTTTTCCATTGCAGACAGCCGGGAAATATAGTGCCATTATTTTAGGCGGATAACCGCCTAAAAGGAGGGCGCTATGTATCTGGATTTTTTAGTGAAAGTACCAACTGTAAAAGGCAAAATCACACGAAGAAAAAAGTCAAATGTTGTATATATAGAGTATGAGTATGACCGGGTTTATGATCCATCCCGGAAGTATACTTTTCCCAAAAGAGTAACAATCGGAAAACTGTCAGATACGGATCCGGAACTCATGAAACCGAATCAAAATTTCCTGAAATATTTCCCTGATGCAGAGCTTCCGGAAAGCAAAAACAGGACTTCCAGAAGCAGCTGTCTCAGGGTAGGAACATATTTTGTACTGCGTAAGATCATAGAAGAATGCAGCTTGAACGATATCCTTGGAAAGTATTTTGGATCGCGTGATATGGGGCTGTTTTTAGATCTGGCTGTTTATTCGATCATAGCAGAAAACAATGCAGCGCAGTACTATCCGGATTATACATACAACCATCCACTTTTTACGGAAAAGATGAAACAATACAGCGATTCAACCGTATCAGATTTCCTGAATTCAGTAACAGATGATCAGAGTACAGGATTTCTGAATACATGGAATGAGTCACGGAATTACCGCGAAAAGATCTATATTTCTTATGATTCAACGAATAAAAACTGTCAGGCCGGAGATATAGAAATGGTCGAATTTGGGCATCCGAAAGTAGATATGGGAGAGCCGGTATTTAATTATGCAGTTGCGTATGATACTCATAATCAGGAACCATTATTTTATGAAAAATATCCTAGCAGTCTGAATGATATCTCCCAGCTTCAGTTCATGCTGGATAAAGCATCCGGATATGGTTACAAGAAGATTGGATTCATTCTGGACAGGGGATATTTCAGCTGTGAGAACATACAATATATGGATAAATGTGGGTATAGTTTTGTTATCATGGTGAAAGGGATGTCTGCCCTTGTGAATGAACTGATCCTGGAAAATAAAGGGACATTCGAGAATAAGCGTATAAACAATATCTATGAATATGGAGTTTACGGAAAGACAATACGGCACAAACTGTATGCAAGTGATAAAAAAGAGCGTTATTTTCATCTGTATCATAGCATTTCAAAAGAAAGCGCAGAACGGATAGAGATTGAAAACCGGATCAACCAGATGACGCAGTATCTGAAAAAGTACCAGAATAAAGTAAAGGAATTCGGTCTTGGATTTGAGAAGTATTTTAACCTTCATTATGATGAAAAGAGCCAGGCTTTTATACTACCAGAAGAACGGTGCAGTGTGGTAGAAAGAGAACTGGATCTGGCAGGATATTTTTGTATCGTTACATCGGAAAAGATGAGTGCGAAGGAAGCAATCGAACTGTATAAGAACAGGGATGTATCGGAGAAACTATTCCGCGGAGACAAATCATATCTGGGGAATAAGAGCATCCGGGTGTATTCAGAAGAATCAGCAGGAGCGAAGATATTTGTTGAATTTGTAGCCATGATAGTGCGCTGCAAGATGTACATAAAACTAAAAGAAGAAATGAAAAAACTGGATAAGAAACTGAACTATATGACTGTACCGGCGGCAATAAAAGAGCTGGAAAAAATAGAAATGGTACGTCAGTTAGACAATATATACCGTCTGGATCATGCAGTAACAGCGAACCAGAAAGTAATATTGAAAGCCTTTGGACTGGATGCGAATAGTATAAAATACTTTGCGTCAGAGCTGAGTAAGGAACTGAAAGAAGCAGAATTAAGGAAGGAAAATAAAGATGGCAAGAACAAGAAAAACAAGTAAGGAAGCATTGGAAGAAAAGATTAAAAAAGCAGAGGCTGATGTGATCGCAGCGAAGAAAAAGTATGACCAGGCAACAGCAAATCTGAAAGAACTGTTAGACAAGCGGGATGCCATAAGAAAAGAAGAGATCCTGTCAGCAGTTGTAAAAAGTGGGCGGTCATATGAGGAGATCATGAACTTTTTAAATGCAGGATCAGATGGAGAAAAGACGGAAAAATAGAATTATTTTGAAGCACAGATATAGGGACTCTCGATTTAGGCGGAAAAAGACTGGAAGTTCACATTCACGAATATCTTCCCCATTCAAACAGAGAGTTCTTTGAAAAAAAGTTCGCGAATAGCGAAAAAAGATGTTGACAAGCGAAAAAATATATTATATTATAATCGTACAGCATAACAATATGATTTTTCATATTGTGGTCTAATCCCATAAAGTGGAGTGCAATAGCACTTGAGGAGCATCTTTGAATGCTCTACTGTTAGGGGCCGGCATGTTGCGCAAAGACCCGTAGCACGCTGCAAGCACCGCACGCTCTGCCTCGCTCGGGAAGCTCGGCAGAGCTCAACGGATTAGATAGGTTATTCTGTATGCACCACACTTCTTTCGGGATGGAAGCTATAAACTATACAGGTAGCTTCTAAAGGAGTGAATTTAATGAAAAAAATGCTGTATGTACAGAATGCTCAGGTAGCACCTCGAAAACCTGACAAAAAATCTGAGAAAAAGCGTAAAAAACTGAGAAGCAAAGTTTTTAAGATGATGTTTCGAGGGATTGAAGCTTTATGGATGCTGTTACAGATTGTTCAGTATTTGTTACAGATTTTTAAGTAAGAGGATTGCTATAGGAAGACCTATCTAATTTTTGATTATTAGTCGTAAGATTATATATATAGACTTAAGGAAAGGTGGAAAAATTGTGATTGGGGATACATTGAAACGAACAAGAATGATATATGGATATAAAGCATCTGAAATGAGTGAATTATTACAGATATCTAAAAGCTACCTTTCCGAGATTGAAAACAATAAAAAACAGCCTTCGTTAGAATTATTAGAAAAATACTCGGAAATCTATGGGATGAAATTA
Organism: Blautia sp. DFI.1.216; assembly: GCF_020594215.1. Taxonomy (NCBI): domain Bacteria; kingdom Bacillati; phylum Bacillota; class Clostridia; order Lachnospirales; family Lachnospiraceae; genus Blautia; species Blautia sp. DFI.1.216. The sequence continues at coordinate 63,389 of NZ_JAJDML010000011.1, read as the reverse complement.
TCTTCATTAATTTTATTATCTGAAAATTATGAGGAAGCCAATAACAGCAATAAAGGTGATAAATTTATCAGAAATATGATGATAAAACTTATTGAGAAGATGACACCGGATTTGGAGGAGTAATGGCAAAGCAATATAAGAGATATGATATTACACAGTGTGCTTTATATAAATGTATTAGTCCCTACAATTTGAAAAAGGTATTAAAGATAACAGATGAGGAATACAGAGATATTGTTAAAATTGTAAGGTATCATACATTTCAGATTGATAAAAAAGATGGAGTGGAAAAAAGAAATATTACTGCACCTGACAGAAGAATAAAGGAAATTCAAACAAGAATTCTACAGCTTCTCCAAAAAGTTGAAAGACCAGAATGGCTTATTTCTGGTGAAAAAGGAAAATGCTATATTGATAATGGAAAGAAACATATTCATTCGAATTACTTTTTAACAATGGATATTAAAAAGTTTTATGATAATTGCGAAAGAGAATATGTTTTTCGCTTTTTTAGGGATAGATTGTTAATGGCGGGAGATTTGGCTGGATTATGTACGGATATTGTGACATATGAAGGCGGTATTCCTACTGGATGTCCTACGAGTCAGTTATTGGCATTTTATGCGTATGAAAATATGTTTAATGAAATATCTGAAGTAGCGTATAAGTATGGTTGCATATATTCGGTATATGTTGATGATATGACCTTTTCTTCAGAGGTTGCTTTCGATGTGAAGAAAATGAGAAGTGAGATTGATCAAAAACTAAGGAAATATGGACATAAGCCGAAATATAGAAAGGTGAAGTATTATTCTCATGGACAGTATGTTCCAATAACAGGAACGATTGTTACTGGAAATCACGAGTTGAAAGTTCCGAATAGACTGCAAAAGAGAGTATATGATGATTTTCAAGAAATAAAAAGTTTTGAAGGAAGAAAAGTAACTTCGGAAGAACAGAAAAAGATAAATAGTTTAAAAGGAAGGATTCAAGCTTCGGAAAATATTGAGCCAAGAAAATTCCCAGAGATAAAAAGGTTGACCAAGTTGATTGGTTAAGGGGACATAGTTCATTAAACATGGAATAGGAAACAGAATCAGGGACTGATTGAAAATATGAACAAATGATATGATTCAGAATGTAGATCATTTGTTTGAGGTATTAGAGTTAAGAACATGGAGAAAATGTTATGTATAAAATTAGAAATATTAAATTTCAAGAGCATCCTATTTTAAAGAATCTGGAACTGGATTTTTGCGGAAAAGATGGAAAAGCACTTGATACAATAATTTTTGCAGGCGAAAACGGGACGGGAAAAAGCACAATTATAAATGTACTGTATGAAGTCGCATCTCATACGGTTAAACATCCTGTGTTAGTTGAGTTTGAGCATAATGGAAAAGTTTTTAGTATTAGTTATTATTTAAAAGAACAAACAAATGGTAATACTTTTATGTATGCTAATGACGGACAAGGAATGAATGCATATATTGGGTCTGATGATGTAAAGAACAGATACCCGTTTAGTGGTATTTTTTCTGACGTTGATATAAATTTTCATGCAGATGATGTTTCAACTGTGACAAGTTTAACACTTGATTCGATAAAGGATAGTAGACGCTCAACAGAAAAACTGCCGACGCAAATTAATCAACTACTTGTTGATATACAGTCAACGGATGATGGGGAGCTGGCTCGTGCGTATAGAACTGCAAAAGAATTAAAAAAATCTGTTGATGACATTGTTTATCAAGAACGTATGCCCCGATTTACAACTGCATTTAATAAGATGTTTGAAGGTTTAACATATAGTCGAATAGAAAACGTGAAAGGTAAAAAATCAATTCTTTTTAAAAAGAATGGTGTAGATATTTCGATTAATAATTTGAGTTCTGGTGAAAAGCAAGTAGTTTATCGTGGTTGTTTTTTACTCAAGGATGTTAATGCAACAAATGGGGCTTTTGTGTTTATTGATGAACCAGAAATAAGTCTTCATCCAAATTGGCAAGCAAAGGTAATGGATTATTACAAAGGAATATTTACAAATTGTGGTGAACAGACTTCTCAAATTTTTGCTGTTACACATTCGCCGTTTATAATTCATAATGAAACGCGAAGAAATGATAAAGTAATAATTCTTTCACGTGATGATAATGGAGATATTATTGTAAAAGATAAACCTGAATACTTTAAGTGTAATTCAATCGAAGTAGTTCAAGAGGCTTTCAAAATTAACATACCGGCTGATGAACAGCCTGTTGTTTATCTGGAAGGCCGGACGGATGAAAAGTATTTTAAAAAAGCACTTGAAGTTTATGGGTATGATGTAGGGTTTCAATTTAAGTGGATTGGATACATAGATGAAAAAGGCCAGGAGGCCAACACGGGTAAAGATGCATTGAACAAGGCTGTATCATTTTTGACAGCCAAAAATTCTGCAGTAAAAAGTGTTTGTTTATATGACTGCGATACCAACAAACCACTAAAAAAATTCAATAATGTTATTACCTTGAGTATTCAAAGATTCAATAATGCATCAGGTATTAGTATAGGTATTGAAAATGCTCTTGTTTTGGATGGTATAGATGTAGAACCATATAGAAAGCAACGAAAAGAAGTTGATGGATATGGAATAGAAAAGTTAATTCCGGATTTTCAGAAAATGAAGTGTTGCGAGGATATTTGCAATCTTGATTCTGAAAAGCTCAAAATTGTTTTTAGAAACCTTAAAACAGTTATTGACCAATTGACAGAGTTGCTTGGTGATGATGTGGAATAGGTTTGGATTTAGAAACAAGATACTTCACAGTACTGATAGATATAGAAAACATTAAATTACGTATTTTTGTTCAGAGAAAATTAAATCTTGATAGAGGCTCTCATCATATTAGTGTAATTTGTTGTAACGGATTAGATGACAAGATAAATTTGTTGCAAAAAGAGTCCTTTGCTTTTGGATGATCCTTTGTTATAATAACTTCATGGCAACATTCTGGCAACAGTTCATCAGAAAGCCAGTGGAAATTATGTAGTAGAAATAAAAACTTATCTTATTGTCGGCAGAACATTAATTAATTCCGTTAAGTTTTGCTACGATGGAGCCGAGTTTGAATAATAGACATAAGCCGGGAAGTCGCAGAAATGTGGTAAGTAATCATCCGTATCTATTTTTGGCTTTTTATTCTGCTACAATCTCCTTAAAACTCAGGAGGTATTCGAAGAACTTTCGGGGTCAGACCCCATAAAGAAATTGCTTCGTTCGGGTACGTTCTAGCTATTAGACATCTTCTACAACACAGTCGGCGGAGTGATTGATGTATTGTGTGGTGATGAAGGCAAGAAAGCGTCTATAAAACTGGATGAAATTGTGATATACTGGGAGCGGTAGTTCCCTGCGCTGCTCGAAACTTTGCACACCTCTCCGTGGTGAGCAGCAGGTGTTTTATTAACAATTATTTTCACAAATGATGGCATGGCAGAAATGTATAAGGTGTTGCAGAATATTTTTCTGCCAGCAAATTTTTGTACGGTTATATATATTGTATTCCTTGGAAGTTCTGTATTCATGCTGTGCTATGGTATTGTACGATTAATTTTAACATTAGTTGTAAAGTTGAAGAAGAACGTGGAGAAATACTATAAAGAATAAATTATTACCAGGGAACTAAACTCTTTTTTTATTTCTGGCTTCATGTTAGAATAAAAAATGCAGATACACAGTTTGCAATAAATATATAGCAAAGCTATATATTTATTGTAAATTTTATTATACTGATGCGACAGGAGGGGGAAATTATTTTGGACAATAGTAGAATTCGTATTTATGAGCTGAAATATGATTTGTATGATCTGGTTGATAAATATAAAATGAGAAGAGTGATTTTCCCCAATCAGAATATTTCACAACGGCATAAGCAGAATATTACAAGAGAGGCTGTCAATGCCCTATTATATGGGATACCATATCCTCAGGTATATGTTTCTGAATTACAAAATGGACAGCTGCTGGTATTAGAAACAGACAATAGACTTCGATGTTTAATAGAATTCATTGTAGAAAGACTTATGCTTGAAATGCCAGGAAGCCTATTGGAAAATAAAAAGAATTACGAATTTTATAAAAATGAAGGATGGTTACGTTTTTCAGATCTTACTCCACGGGAGAGACAGGATATTTTAAGAACGAAGATTCCAATTTGTATAATTCAATATGAGACGCCATTATATATGCATCTGAAAATTGGAGCCTATATTGGAAATTGGTCAGTTGAAATGGAAGAGGCGGTAAGGCGCGTTTTATATGAAAATAAGGGTATTTTTATTTTACGTGATGCATTATGTGGATGTAAGACACCATTCAGGTTAATGGTAGAAGCTGAATTTGTTGTGTTTTTAACATATATTGTGAATTTTGTTTTGGATCATAGTGATGATTGCGAAGAAGATCCGTATAGTATGCAGGAGAATATGCTTAATTATGTCAGATTAAACAATTTTAATGTTGAGAAATATGCTTATATATATACGGAAGCTAGAAAATATTTAACAGATAGTGCCTTTTATTATAAATATGGGAGTGGGAGAACACCATTATTTAGAATTTTCTTAAGAAAATTTTCAAATATGAAACCTGAAAGAGGACATATTCTTGGAATGGCCGCTTGTTTATGCACTGATAATTATGATATAGAAGAGTTGGTTGAAAAGGCATATTGGATTATGCAGAGAGTATGTTACAGAGATTATGATGGTGAAATAGGAATACAGCTTAGAAATAGTGATTTATCTAAAAGGTCTATAGGACAGATTATTGATGAATTAAGGAGGAGCGTATGATTGATAAACTGTGTATAAAAGGTTTTAAGTGTTTTGATGATGTTTCTTTGGAAATGAGAGCAATTACAATGCTTGCAGGGCAGAATTCCATTGGGAAATCAAGTATTATTCAGTCATTATTGGCATTAAAACAGGGAAAAACTCCTTTTACTGGAAAATATATGACTATAGGAACTGCTGATGAACTGTTGAATGCATATGTTGGAGCAGAAGAAATAAATATTAGTGCTGATTATACAAATGCGAAGGGAATGTTTCAGAATGCTTTTGTTAATATTAAAGGCTTAAATGCGATAAGTGTTAAAAATGAAAAATTAAAACTTGGAATTGTGTATTGTTCGGCTGAGAGAGTGGGGGTTAAGGATGTTTATGAAAAGCCAATTAACGATGAATCGGGAGTTGGAATAAATTGTGAGTATGCTTTTTCTTATCTCGCTGAAAAAGGGTCAAAACCAGTGAAGAAACAGTTTGTCTATGATGAGACAACAAAACTTACATTGGATGGACAGGTAAATTATTGGCTGCAGGAAATACTTGGCTATAATGTATTTGCAGAGGCAATAGAAAAAACGGAATTGGTGCGTGTTTTTTTTCGTAATCAGAATATGCGTATCAGTGTCAGACCTAAAAATATCGGAACTGGGGTTACGTATATTGCAGAAGTGATTATTTCTGCATTTTCATGTAAAGCAGGAGATATATTGATCATAGAAAATCCAGAAATACATTTACATCCTTCAGCACAGTCTAAATTCGTAGATTTTTTAACATTTATCGCATCCTGTGGAGTACAGATTATTGTGGAAACACACAGTGATCATATATATAATGGCATTAGGAAGGATATACATCAAGATTTAATTGATGCAGAAGATGTCAGGATTTATTTTTTTAAACAAAATGAAAATGGATGTTCAGAGCCAATTTTGATTCCTATAAATGAAACAGGAAAAGCAACAGTAAATGCGAACGGGCTGTTTGATCAAATTAAGAAAGATTTGGATGTTATTTTAGGGTGGTAAATATGGAATTTATACTAAATGAGTACTCATTAAATGGACAGTATTCTTCGATGGAAGAATTTGTTGGTGAATTGGGTAATGTCGTTGGATGTATTAATATTATTCGTAAAAATCCTGTTAATAAAATTTCTAAAGTAAAAGATTTTTATAAATCTAAGATTACGCAACAAGAAAGAATGTGTGATTTGAAAAAAATAATTTCCAGGGATGATGAATTAAAGGATTTTCAATTGAGTTTGGATGCAGAGATATACGATCGACCATACTGGGATGATGTTTGTGTGCAGAATATGGATTCGTTATATTTGTGGGATAACCAGAATATTTCATTGACGGGAATGGCTGAGGCAGCAGCAACTTCAAACCAGTTGTTATCGTTTAGGCGTGAAGGGCTTGTGGATGAAACGATAAGTATTAAAGAAGTTACATTCAGTGGTGAACATAATCTGTTTCATGTAGATTCAGTTTTTTCAGTTAAATATTTGATGGAAAAATATGGTTCGCAATTAGGCATAGGGCGAGATGATATACTTAAAGAGAGGTATCGTGGAACAAGAGTTGACTATTCCACTATAGAACGCGGATTTGGAGCAGAAATATTGGAAGAAAGTGAATATAGATCATTGAGGGGAACACTGGACAAGGTAGTTAAACATGAAAGTTTTGAAACAATTGGCCGAGATGATGGGCTGGAGTATAAAAAGTATGATCCGAAGCAAAAAGGAAAAAACTGGTTTCCTTCTGGAAAATATCGTGGTAAATGCATTATGAAAATAAGATGTAGCGATGTTATTAGAGTGTTTGGCTATCGGAAAGGTGATAAATTCCGAATTCTGCGTATTGAAAGAGACCATAAGATAAGTGATAATGGATAGAAGTTTATTAAAAGAATCAGTACATATAAACTTACGGATTCTTTTAGGATATAAAGAAGTTATGTGAACTTCCGAAAAAATCTCCCCTAAACAAATTTTAGGGGTTGATGAGGAATAAAAAAAATATTAAAAATCCGGAATTTGCAGGCGATTTGGCTTGCAAACGACTGGATTTAATGTTAACTTTCAGAAATTTTACAACTAAATCGAGTTTCTTTCTCCTAAGGGTATATCCTTAACTTCCTGAAAAAGCAGTATCCTGGAAGTATCGTAGATATTTCCCAGCTCCAGTATATGTTAAAAAAAGCAGAAGGATACGGATATAAGAAGGTCGGATTTATCCTGGACAGGGGATATTTTGGCAGGGAAAACATCCAGCATATGGATGAATGCGGGTATGATTTTGTGATCATGGTAAAGGGGATGAGTGAATCTGTTAGGCGGATGATCTTGGAAAACAAAGGAGAATTTGAGAACATTCGTAAATATAATATACGGAAGTACAAGACATTTGGAAAGACAATAAAGAAAAAACTCTATATATCAGATGAAAAAGAAAGAGGAAATACTCGGGGTCAGACCCCATGAAATACCAATAAAGAGAATAAAGAAGAACTAAAAGTTCTATAAAAGAAACATAAAATATCTTGCAAAAACTTATCATGAGTGATAAAATCTCGTAAATGAGTTATCAGAGATGGAATGGAGATAAACAAATGCAGGAGAACATGAAAGAATACCTGACAGAAAAGGAAGCCAGGGAAAAGAGACTGGAAGTATATACAGAGAAGATCCAGGAAAAAGTGTTGAGCAGATCTTCGGAAACAATCCGGCAGTTAGTGGAGGAGAGACACCGCCAGAAAATGACGCAGCAGGAAATAGCGGATATTACAGGGATAAAACCGTCGAATATGGCACGGTTCGAGAGCGGAGGCAGGGTACCAACACTGGTTGTATTGGAGAAATATGCGAATGCACTTGGAAAACATATTGAAATAAAAATTTGTGATGACTGACAGATTTTTATTTTAATATAATCATAAATGATAGTATTATTGAGAATAAAAAGTGAAATGGAGGGAGAAAGATCGCAAGAAAATTAAGGGACTGGTATCCGGGGGCAATTTACCATATCATGCACAGAGGAGTGAGAAGAAAACCAATATTTGAAGATGAGATGGACCATCAGGTACTTCTGCAGATAATAAAGACGTCATTGAGTAAATATAACTGCCGGCTGCATGCGTATTGCCTGATGACAAACCATGTCCATCTGCTGCTTGAAACAGGTGATATAGAAATCGGGAAGTTTATGAAACTGGAGTTACATTGAAAAAAGATAAAGCAGCTTCCAACTTAATATGTACTGCACCCAAAAACAGTTTGTTATTTTTTCATAATCATCCTAAAAATTCTTGCTTTTCAGAAAAAGATTTGGAGTCTTTTATGATATCAGATGCAATAAAGATGATGTCTGTCGTTTGCAATAATGGTAGATTATATTACTTGATTAAGATGGATACATTCGATAAGTGTGAAGCATTAATGCATTATGAAACAATATATAGCAAAATAGAAAGCGGAAGTGTTAAGGAATTTTTGAGAACTTGTAGTAAGGTAGGGTTAAAGTTCATTTATGGAGGTCACGTTCAAAACTTAACAGTTTTTGTGAAGCATTTTGAAAACCGTCCCTGCTATCAGCAGGGGCGGCTTTCATTTTTTACGCCTATTTATTGTCTTCACTGACATGAAGATAGTTCATAAGCGCAACCTGAAAAATTTTGGAACAATTGACTCCGTTCACAGCAATGTCTTTTTGACGTAAAATTGTTTATAACAGTAAAAATGTTTAACAAAATCTGTTAAAATGCTATAATGCAGATATGAAAAAGATAATCTTGAGAAAATCCATAATGTATGATAAAAGGATTGCTATAAACTGGTACTGTGAAAATACGACAGAAGAGGAGTAAAAAAATGTTATATATAGGAAATCACACAAGCTCATCCCGGGGATATCTTGCAATGGGGAAGCAGATGCTGGAAAATGGTGGTAACACATTTGCATTTTTTACCAGAAATCCAAGAGGAGGAAAAGCCAAAGACATTGATCCGCAGGATGTGCAGGCATTTGGGCAGCTGGCAGAGGAGAATCATTTTGGAAAGCTGGTGGCTCATGCGCCTTACACTATGAACTGCTGCGCTGCCAAAGAAAACCTCAGGGATTTTGCCAGAGAAATCATGGCAGATGATCTGAGACGTCTGGAAATGACACCGGGAAATTATTACAATTTTCATCCGGGCAGTCACGTAGGACAGGGTGCAGAAGTAGGAATCAGTAAAATTGCAGAAATTCTCAATGAAGTGCTGACAAAAGATCAGAGTACGATTGTACTTCTGGAAACTATGTCAGGAAAGGGCACAGAAGTAGGAAGAAATTTCGAAGAACTTCGTCAGATCATTGACAGGGTGGAGTTAAAAGATAAATTAGGTGTTTGTCTGGATACCTGTCATGTCTGGGATGGTGGATATGATATTGTAAACGATCTTGACAACGTATTTGAAGAATTTGACCGGATAATAGGTCTGGACAGACTAAAAGCCATCCATTTAAATGATAGCATGAATCCCCTTGGCAGCCATAAGGACCGCCATGCCAGAATCGGAGAAGGTGAAATAGGACTGGAGGCACTTGTCCGCGTGATCAATCATCCTGCCACAGAGGGAATTCCGTTTATTCTGGAGACACCAAATGATGATGAGGGATGGACTCATGAAATTGCGTTGCTCAGAAATGAGTATAAACAGAAATGAGTATAAATATATCTGTCCGAATCAGGAAGATAAATTGGGGCGTGCTGACAAGTTGTAGATACAAATCAAAAGAGCAGGAGTGAGATCAAAAGGAAGGAATGCAGGAAAAAGCAGAGATGCAGCAAAGACAAGGATATCAGGCAGTAGAGAAGCTGAGAGAAACACTGGACGAGAAGTATCTGTGGGAGGTTATTTTACTCTATGCAGGTGAGAGTTTCAAAACCTATACAGGGCTTCCATTCACTTATGAAGTAAGAAAGGGTCGGAATGGAGACTACACAAGGGAGTTGTGGATCGACCGTAGGGAGAACAGTAAGAGTCTGGCGTTAAGTTCAGTGCTGCTGGCATTGAGAAACATAAAGAAGGTGGGAGCTGTGGTTGACAGACCCAAAGCTCTGGGCGACATCCGCGGAGTGAGTTATATATATGGAATGTTCTACCGCTTTGGGCTGATCGATGTGCCGGATACAGCCAGGCAGAAGATGAAATTCACAGGATATATTTTTTAGGAGGAAAGGTATGAACAAGAAGAGAAACGTGGATTCTGGGAGAAAGTCTGCAAGACCGGATTACATTCAGAAAACAATATCACAGAAAAGTTCAGGAAAACGCAGTGGAAAAGTTTTCTTCCCCAAAACACTCATAAAGACTGGGGGGATTATAATTTTTGTACTTCTGCTTGGGTTTGCAGGAAACAAGTTTTTCCTGTCTGTCAGCACAACAGACAGCGGGAAGGTGAAGGCCGTATCAGCTTCAGGTGCAGACGAGGAAAAAGAAGGCAGGATAATCGAAAAAACTAAAAAAACTAAAGAAATTAAAGAAACCAAAGATGTGGTTGAAATGAAAAAGACTAAAGAGATTAATTTTCAGCCTCATTGTGTGGATTCTACAAAACCGGAAAATCTGATCAGCTATACTAATATTGAGGTGGATGGAAACGTACTTGAAAATATTGGAGATTATAAGGCTGATGGTGATATTTCCTTTAACATAGGACAGGATTATACAGATGTGGATGGGATCGTCACATTTCGCGGAAACAGTTTTCGCGATACCCCTTCCCATGGTTATGCAGATATGACTGATTTCAGGCTGAACAAACTATGGTCTGCAGATACAGGTTCTCTTTCTTCGGGCAGTGCCGTCTGGACAGGAAGTGGCTGGACAGGACAGCCACTTATGATGAAATGGCCAAAAGAGGTCAAAGCACATATGAATATGACAGAGAAAGCAAAGGCAGATGATGAACTGGTTGAGGTGATTTATGCCTGTATGGATGGGTATGTGTATTTTCTGGATTTGAGAACGGGAGAAAAGACGCGTGACCCATTATATCTGGGATATACTTTTAAGGGTGCGGGTGCCCTTGATCCGAGAGGATATCCGATTATGTATGTTGGCGCCGGATATAACAGCAACGAAGGAACTGCAAAGGTATTTGTAGTAAACTTGCTGGATTGTAGTGTTATGTATACTTTTGGAGACAATGATGAGTTTTCACTCAGAGGAAGTCTGAGCTTTTTTGACGGATCAGCACTTGTGGATGCAGAGACAGATACCCTGATCTATCCGGGAGAGAACGGAATCCTGTATCTGATCAGGCTGAATACAAAATATGATCTGAACAGTGGGACTTTATCCATTGATCCGGGCAGAACTGTAAAATGGCGCTACTATGGAACAAGAAGCAGTACAGAGTCTTTCTGGCTTGGAATGGAAGACAGTGCGGCAATCTATAAAGGCTATATATTTATGACCGATAATGGGGGAAATCTTATGTGTCTGGATCTGAACACTCTTCAGCTGGTATGGGTTCAGGATACATTGGATGATTCTAATTCAACGCCTGTTCTGGAAATCGAAAAAGGACATCTGTATCTGTATGTAAGTACTTCCTTCCGGCTTGGATGGAGAAGTTATGACACAGCCACTGTCCCTGTCTGGAAGATTGATGCAGAAACCGGTGAGATCGTGTGGCATACAGATTATGAATGTACTACTGATGACGGTGTTTCCGGTGGAGTTCAGTCTACGATTGCCTGTGGAAAGAACAGCCTTGCCGATTATATATATGTGACAGTGGCAAAGACCTCTGACAATGCATCCGGAGTTCTTGCCTGTCTGAGAAAATCTGACGGATCTAAAGCATGGGAGGATTCTTCCTCATATGCCTGGTCTTCTCCGGTGTGCGTTTATAACAAAGACGGATCAGGAAAGGTTCTTTATTGCAACAGTACAGGCGATATCCGCCTTCTTGATGGTAAAACAGGTAAACAGGAAGATGTATTATCTGTCAGCGAGGGCGTGATAGAGGCTTCCCCGGCTGTCTACGATAACTATGCGGTTGTAGGCACCAGAGACTGTAAAATATGGGGAATCAGGTTACAGTAAATAGCAATATTTATTTGCTTTCTCCCATTCTTTATTAACTTGTCATTTATCGCACTAAATGGTAAAATTTAAATATCTTACAGTTTTACGGCACAATATTTTGAAAAAACTGAAAACAAAGGAGAGGAAGCGATGGAAGAGAGAAATAACAGACTGCTGAATGCGAAGCTGAACAAGTATATTGTTCCGGGGATTATGATGTCTCTGGCGCTTCAGCTGGGAAATATCGTAGATACGATATTTGTAAGTAACCTGATCGGGGTGGAGGCAATGTCTGCAGTTACCCTGAGTCTGCCTGTGGAGACGATCGTTCAGCTGACAGGATACTGCCTTGGTATCGGCGGTTCCATAGCAGTGGGAAACATGCTTGGCAAACGAGACAAAGAAGGGGCATCGAAATTGTTTTCTGCCACATTTATAGTAACACTTGTGGTGGGAATCATTTTTTCAATCTGCGCCCTTCCTGCAGCAGAACCTGTTGCCAGACTTCTGGTATCAGGTGACGGTGTCCTGACCGGTTATACCAGAGATTACATACGTGTAAGTATGCTGGGGGCACCGGTGATCGGAATTGGACTGATGATGGTCAATTATCTTGGTGTGGAGAATCATCCGGAGCTGGCATCAGCCTACCTTATCGCAGCCAATGTGATCAATCTTGTGCTGGACTATATATTCCTCAGATATACTCCTCTGGGGATTACAGGTGCATCCTTATCAACTGTTCTTGGTTTCCTGTTTGCAATGGGAATTTTTGTGCTTTATATCCGCTCTGATAAGCGAAACCTCCACCTGATCCTGCTAAAGCCGGGCGAACTTGGAATCACAAAGGAAGCAATCATCACAGGCGTGCCAATGCTGATCTTTATGGCAGCTAATTTTGTAAAGGCGCTTGGACTGAATACCATTATCATGAACCAGCTGGGCGAGGAAGGTATGGCAGTATTTACTGTCTGTGACAATGTGCTGCTGATCGTCGAGATGCTTACAGGCGGAATCATCGGTGTGATCCCCAATGTGGCAGGAATCCTTTTTGGAGAGAAGGACTACGTGGGAATCCGGGTTCTCTGTAAAAAGATGCTGAAATACAGTTACATCCTGCTGGCTGTGATCTTTGTCTTTATTATGCTGTTTACCGAGGAAATCACTGTCATGTTCGGAAGCGGCGGTGGCGAGCTGGGCAGTCATATGGTCCAGGCGCTGCGCATCTTTGCTTTGTGTGTGGCACCTTATCTGTGGAATAAGTTTATTATCAGCTATTACGAGTCCATTGAGGAGACAGCCATTGCAAGTTTTGCCACATTTCTGGAGAATGCGGTGGTAGTTCTGCCTGCAACCCTGGTGGGAATCCTTGTATGGAAACAGATTGACGGGATCGGTATCGACGGAATTGCAGCAGGATTTGTTGCCACTGAGATCATAACTGCAGTTGCAGCCTGTATTTTCAGAAAAATCAGGCATAAGAATACAAGCTTTTATATTGTTCCTGACAAAAATCCGGGGATTAATCTGGATTTTTCCATTAAGAGTACCATGGAGGAAGCACAAACGGTTCATAAGAGGATCATAGAGTTCTGCCAGGAACAGGGAGCTTCTAAAAGCAAGGCAAATCTTGCCGCAGTGTGTGCGGAGGAAATGACTGTAAATATTATACGATTCGGGGGAAAAACCTCCAACTGGATCGACATTAACCTCTGTCTGGAGGATGATCTCTGCAGACTGAGGATCAGAGATAACGGTGTAAATTTCAACCCTCTGGAATATCAGTATGACAGTGAAGACTTTGATATACATGGGATTGAACTTGTCAAGAAGGTATCAAAATCCATGGATTATATTCGTGCGATTGATATGAATAATACCATAATATCTTTTTAGGAGGTACATGAAAATGAAAAATATTAATGAAAGGAACAATTTTGTTTTTGAGTTTCGGCCGGTAACAGAATTGTTCGAGGAACAGGTGAAGCTTCATCCAGAGAAATGTGCAGTTGTCTCCGGCAAAGAGAGCTTCACCTATGCACAGCTCAACGAACGGGCCAACAGGATTGCCAATGCACTTGTGGAAAAAGGTGTCAGACGGGAGACCATCGTAGGTGTGGTTCTTGAGAGATGCTGTGATTTCTATGCAGTGCGACAGGGTATCCTGAAGGCAGGAGGCGCATTTGCAGTTGCCACACCGGATTATCCTGATGACAGGATCCGGTATATTTTTGAGGATTCAGGAGCTCCTTTTATTATCACAACAAAGGAGATCGCAGAGGAACGAAGGGAACTGTTTGCTAAGCTTCCCTGTACAGTACTTCTGATCGAGGAACTTCTGGAGAATGAGAATACAGAGAATCCTCAGGTAAAGATCGGGGAGCATGATCTTTGTTATTGTATCTATACTTCCGGTTCCACAGGCAAGCCCAAGGGTGTGCTGATCGAACATATCAACCTTGCCAATTTTGTAAATCCGGATCCGAAAAATGCGGAAACTTATGGTTATGTAAGCAGAGGAAGTGTATCTCTTTCCATGGCAGCCATGACCTTTGATGTGTCTGTTCTGGAGGAATTTCTGCCACTTACCAACGGGATGACTGCGGTGATCGCCTCTGATGAGGAGATTCTGAATCCTCTTATGCTGGGTGAGCTGATCGTCAGAAATAAAGTGGATATTATGACCACAACTCCTACTTACCTGTCCAATATGATCGATCTGCCCCAGCTTGAAAAAGCAGTTTCTCAGATTAAGGTGTTTGATGTAGGTGCAGAGGCTTTTCCTCCGGCTCTGTATGACAAGATTCGCAGAGTAAACCCGGATGCTTACATTATGAATGGTTATGGACCTACGGAAACTACCATCAGCTGTACCATGAAGGTAATTACGGACAGCAGAAACATTACCATTGGTACGCCTAACGGTAATGTGAAGGTATATATTGTAGATAAAGAGAATAAGATCCTTCCGGACGGAGAGACCGGAGAGCTTGTGATCGCAGGACTGGGCGTTGGCAGAGGTTATATGAATCTGCCGGATAAAACAGAGGCTGTATTCATTGATCTTAACGGAGAGAGAGCTTATAAGACCGGTGACCTTGCAAGGATCAGCCCTGAGGGTGAGATTGAATTTTTCGGAAGAATAGACAATCAGATCAAGCTTCGCGGTCTGAGGATTGAGCTTGGTGAGATCGAGGAGGTGATCAATTCCTATGAGGGAATCATTACCAGCATTACTCTGCCTGTAGATAACAAATTCCTCTGCTGCTATTTTATGGCTGACCGCCAGATCAATACAGAGGAGCTTTCTGCCTATGCATCAGAGTCCCTGGCTCATTATATGGTTCCTGAGGTTTTTGTCCAACTGGAAAAGATGCCTGTGACACAGAATGGCAAAATTGATAAGAAAGCACTGCCAAAGCCGGCTGCACAGCCAAAGAATCTGAAAGAACCCCAGACTCCTATGCAGAAGAAGATTTTTGAAATCGTTGCAGACGTTGTGGAGAATGATTTTTTTGGAACTGACACAAGTTTTTACAGGGTGGGGCTGTCTTCTATCAGTGCCATGAAGCTTTGTATTCTGATCTCAGAGGAATTCGGAGTGACTGTGAAAACCAGTGATATCCACGAAAACAATACGGTGGAGAAACTGGAAAAATATGTGATGCTTGCACCGAAGATCAGAACCTATGAAAAGAGAGAAGTTTACCCTCTTACCGGCTCCCAGAAGGGTATTTTTGCAGAGTGCATGAAGAATCCTGAGAGTACGGTATACAATATTCCGTTCCTGTTTGAACTGGAAAGCTCTGTTGACGTTCAGAAGCTGTCAGATGCCATTTCTCAGATGATCGCTGCACATCCGTATCTGCTGACAAAGGTTTATTTAAGTGACAGCGGAGAGATGGTGCAGAAGCCTTGTGAGGAAGCCTTTGTACCAGAGGTGGTCCGGACCACAAATGAGCAGTTTGAAAAGATGAAAGATGAGCTGGTGCGTCCCTTTAAGCTGGAAAAGGGACGGCTGTTCCGGGCGGGGATTTATGTGACAGAAGACAGGAAATATCTTTTTACAGATTTCCACCATATCCTGGCAGATGGTAATTCCTATGATATTATTTTTGAGGATATCGATCGGGCCTATCTGGGTGAGAAATTGGAGAAAGAATCCTACACAGGCTTTGATGCTGCCCTTGATGAAGAACAGCAGATGAAAGAGGGAAAATATAAGAAGGCCGAGAAATATTATGACAGTATTTTCGAGGGAATTGAGACAGAATCCCTGCCTCTTCCTGACTGCTCAGGAAAGATTCCTGAGAGAGGATATCTGTCGATGCCTGTGGACACCGGAGAGTCTCTGGTACTTTCTGCCTGCGAGAAGCTGGGGGTTACTCCAAACATTCTGTTTACAGGTGTATTCGGCATTCTCATGAGCAGATATTCCAATTCCGAGGAGAGTCTTTTTGCAACTATTTATAATGGAAGAAATGATTCCAGACTGGAGAATACAGTCTGCATGCTTGTAAAGACTCTGCCGGTTTACTGTTCCTGTGATCCGAAAGTCACCATACAGGCCTATATGACAGAGCTCTCTGAGCAGATTCTGTCTTCCATGGCAAATGATATTTTTCCGTTCTCTGATATTTGTGCAAAGTACGGGATTAATTCTGATCTGGTATTTGCATATCAGGCAGAGCTTGGGGATGATTTCCCAATCGGTGATACCGTTGCCAGGGGTCATGACCTTTCTCCGGATATGTCAAAGATGCCTCTGCTGATCCAGGTAAGAGAATACGATCATAAATATGTGCTTACTGCAGAATACCGCAGTGACATGTACAGTGAAGCCTTTGTACGTGGAATATTGGAATCCTATGAGGCAGCTATGGATTCCCTGCTGAAAGCAAAATATATTTCGGAAGTTTCTGTTCTTTCCCAAAATGGAGCGGACAAAATTGCGGAATTTAATAATACTGCCTGCGAATATGACAGAAGTAAGACCATCGCTGATATGTTTGAGGAGCTGGTACAGACCATTCCTGATCATACGGCTGTAGTATTTAAGGATAAAAAATATACTTACAGAGAACTGGATGAGATCAGCGACAGACTTGGAAAATATATCGCATCCCAGGGAATCGGCAGTGAGGATGTTGTTTCCATTCTGATCCCCCGCTGTGAATATATGGCGATCGCGCCGATGGGCGTGATAAAGGCAGGTGCAGCTTACCAGCCTCTGGATCCAACCTATCCCAGGGACCGCCTGATGTACATGATGGAGGATTCCTCTGCAAAGCTTCTCATTGCTGACAGAGAGCTTCTTCCTCTGGTAGACGGATATAAAGGACCGGTGCTGTTTACAGATCAGATCTGGCAGCTGGAGGATAGGGATGTTGTGCTTAAGAAGCCGCAGCTGCATGATCTGTTTATCCTTTTGTATACTTCCGGTTCCACAGGTGTGCCAAAGGGCTGTATGCTGGAATATGGAAATATTACTGCTTTCTGTCACTGGTTCAAGAGATATTATGGCATAGATTCGGAGTCCAGGATAGCTGCATATGCTTCCTTTGGTTTTGATGCCTGCATGATGGATATTTACGGTGCCATCACAAACGGTGCACAGCTTCACATTATTCCGGAGGAGATCCGTCTGGATTTCATTGGACTGCAGCGCTATTTTGAGGAAAATGGCATCACGCATTCCTTTATGACTACTCAGGTGGGAAGGCAGTTTGCGCTGGAGATGGATTGTAAGAGCCTGAGATATCTTTCTGTAGGAGGAGAGAAACTGGTTCCATGTGAGCCGCCAAAAGATTATAAGTTTATCAATGCTTATGGACCTACAGAGGCGACTATTTTTACGACTGTATTTGAAGTGGACAAATATTATCCAAATGTCCCGATCGGAAAAGCACTTGACAATGTGAAGCTTTATATTACAGACAAGCTGGGGCATATGCTTCCTCCCGGTGCATGCGGAGAGCTGATGATCACCGGCTGGCAGGTTTCCAGAGGATATCTTAACAAGCCGGAAAAAACTGCCGAGGTCTATACAAAGAATCTTTATGATGATACACCGGGATACGAAGTGATGTATCATTCAGGTGATGTGGCAAGATTTCTTCCGGATGGAAATATCCAGATCATTGGCAGAAAGGATTCCCAGGTTAAGATCAGAGGTTTCAGGATTGAGCTTTCTGAGGTTGAGGAAGTGATCCGCAGATATGAGGGCATCAGGGATGCCACTGTAGTTGCCTTTGATGATCCAAATGGTGGAAAATATATTGCTGCCTATGTGGTATCGGACAGCACTGTTGATATCAATGCCCTGAATGATTTTATTAAAGAGACAAAGCCTGCCTATATGGTACCTGCAGTTACCATGCAGATTGACAAAATTCCTCTGAACCAGAACCAGAAGGTAAATAAAAAGGCTCTTCCTCTGCCTGAGAAAAAAGCAGCGGAGATCATTAAGCCTGAGAATGAGGTTCAGCAGATATTATTTGACTGTATCGCAGAGGTTCTGGGGTATACGGATTTTGGGATTACCACAGATATTTATGAGGCAGGTCTGACATCCATCACTGCCATTAAGCTGAATATCCTGATCTCCAAAGCCTTTGACATTGTGATCAAAACTTCAGATATTAAGAATCATCCTACTATCCGAATGATGGAGGAATTTGTAAAAACTGCGGGAAAAGAAAGCAAAAGGGAAGTACAGGAAAGTTATCCTCTTACCAACACTCAGGAGGGGATTTTCATTGAGTGTACTGCAAATATGGGTTCTACCATTTACAATATCCCGTATCTGTTAAAGCTTGATAACAAGGTGAATCTGGACAGACTGGCAGAAGCCATTGACAGTACTGTTGAGGCGCATCCTTATCTGAAAACCCGTCTGTTTATGGATGACAACGGAAATGTACTTCAGAAACGAAACGATGGGCTCAGTTATAAAACACCGATTTTAAACGGAATGAACAGAGACACTCTGGTACGTCCATATATGTTGTTTAATGAACAGCTTTTCCGGTTTGAAATCTACAGAACCTGTGATGGCAATTATCTGTTCCTGGACCTTCACCACATTGTTGCCGATGGTACATCTCTGGCTATTATAATTAATGATATTAACAGAGCTTACAGCGGTGAGAAGCTGGAACCGGAAGGTTATACTTCCTATGATCTGGCACTGGATAACAGAGATGCCCTGGCAGGTGATATCTATAAAAATGCAGAGAATTATTATAAGTCAGTATTTGAACATGCAGGTGGAAGCATCAGCTTCTATCCGGACAAAAACGGTGCGGCTCCAACAGCAGAACTTTACCACAGAGAGACCAGATCCATTTCCGTGCAGGATGTGAAGGAATTCTGTAAAAAGCATGGAATTACGGAGAATGTATTCTTCATTTCCGCTTTTGGTATCACACTTGGAAAATATAATTTCAAAAAGGATGCTGTATTTACCACTATTTACCATGGAAGAAACGATTCCAGACTTTCGGAAACAGTGGGTATGCTGGTAAAAACACTCCCTGTTTTCTGCGATTTCTCAGGAACAGCCAAAGATTGCCTGAACGGTGTACAGAAACAGCTGATCGATTCCATGAACAACGATGTTTATCCTTTCTCACAGATCAGCCATGAGTTTGATATTAAGGCAGATGCCATGGTTATTTACCAGGGCGACAATTTTGCTTTTGATACCATTGGCGGGGAATATGCACAGGAGGAGCCTGTCAGCCTGAACATGGCAAAGGCACCGGTTTCTGTCAGCATTTCCATTGAAAAGAACAGATTTGTCTTTGAGATTGAGTACAGAGGGGATATGTACCATGAGGAAACTATCCGGTATCTGGCTGACAATCTGGAAACCACTGCAGAGGGAATCTTAAGGGAATGCGATCCGGCTGATATCCGGCTGATGTTTGAGGAAAAAACTCAGATGGAGGATATTCCGGAACATGCAGGAAAGACCTTCATAGATCTGTTTAAGGAGATGGCTGCCAGATATCCGGACAGACCGGCAGTGCGGGATGACTCCGGAGATTTTACCTACAGAGAGTTGGACAGAATGTCTGATTATATTGCTCAGAAGCTTACGGAAAACGGATTTGGCCCGGAACAGGCTGCAGGTATCCTGTGCGGCAGGACAAAGGAATATACAGTAGCCTATGTGGGTGTTATGAAAGCCGGCGGAGCCTATGTTCCTCTGGATCCGGAGTATCCACAGAGCAGAATTGAATATATGCTGAAGGATTCAGGAGCAAGAAATCTCCTTGTGATCGATCAGTATCAGAATCTTGTGGAATTTTATGACGGAAATGTGATCAGTCTGGACAGTGTGGCAGATGAGGCTGAGGATTTTGAACTTTCTGCAGAGCTTATTTCTCCGAAACCGGAGAACCTTGCCTATATGATCTATACCTCAGGCTCCACAGGAAAGCCAAAGGGTGTTATGATCGAGCACAGAAATCTGTTGAACCTGATCGAATATATCACACTGAGCAGAAATACTTCACCGGATGACATTGTGGCAGAGTTTGCAAGCTTCTGTTTCGATGCGTCAGTGATCGATTTGTTTGCACCTCTTACCGCAGGAGCAGTCCTGTATATTTTACCGGAGAGTATCCGTAAGGACGCCATTGCCATAAGCAGATATATAAAGGAAAAAGAGATCACCACCGTAACCTTCCCTACCCAGATGGGAGAACTGGTTACAGAACTTCTGGAGGATGCACCTGCTCTTAAATTTGTTACACTTGGCGGCGAGAAATTCAAGCATTACCGTAACCGTACCTATCAGATGATCAATGGCTACGGTCCTACAGAGAATACGGTTTCTTCCACAGAGTTTTTGGTAGACAGACAGTATGACAACATCCCGATCGGAAAATCACAGCGGAATGTGCGCAGCTACATTGTGGATGAGAATCTGAACCGGCTTCCGGTGGGTGCGTCCGGCGAACTTTGTCACGCAGGAAGGCAGCTTGCCAGAGGATATCACAATCTTCCGGAAAAAACAGCATCTGTGTTTGTAGAAAATCCATTTGCTGTATGTGAGCAGGAAAGCCGTCTTTACAGGACCGGTGATATGGTCCGCATGAAAGGTGACGGAAATATTGAGTACATAGGCCGGATCGATTCACAGGTGAAGATCAGAGGATATCGTGTGGAGCTTGGTGAGATCGAAGGTGCCCTTCTGAAACATGAGCTGGTGAAAAATGCAGCCGTTACAGTAATTGAAAAGGGTGGAAATAAATATATCACAGCTTATTATACAGGAGAAGCCATCCCGGAGGATGAACTGAAGACCTTCCTGGAGCCGCTGATCCCGGATTATATGATGCCGTCTTTCTTTGTCAGCATTGAGGAAATGCCTGTGACACCGGGCGGTAAGATTGATAAAAAAGCACTGCCAATGCCGGAGGTAACCACGAACACTGCCAGCTATGTAGAGCCGGTTACTGCAGCTCAGAGAGCACTCTGTGAGATTTTTGAGAAAGCACTGGGAATTGAAAGAGTAGGGATTGAGGACAACTTCTTTGAGCTGGGCGGATCTTCCCTTACTGCATCCAAGGTTGCTGTTATGTGTCTGTCAAAGAATATTTCACTGGTATATGCGGATATTTTCAAATATCCTACTGTACGGGAACTTGCAGCTTTGGTTGATGATGACGGAGTTACAGAGGCTGCACAGAGCAAGAATGAATTTTCGGATTATAACTATAACAGGATCCAGAATGTGATCAGCGCAAATACAGAAGAAAATGCAGACCGGATCACAAAGGAAAAGCTGGGAGATATTATGGTCACAGGTGCCACAGGTTTCCTGGGGATCCATGTCCTTAAAGCATTCATTGACAATTATGACGGTAAGGTTTACTGTCTTGTACGTAAGGGCAAATATGAATCGTCTGAAAAGCGAATGATGAACATGCTGATGTACTATTTTGATGATCCATACAAAGAGCTGTTTGAAAGCCGTATTATCTGTGTGGATGGGGATATTACCTCAAAGGAACAGGTAACAGGATTTTCAGAATACAAATTCAGCACCATCATTAACTGCGCTGCCTGCGTAAAGCATTTTGCGGCTGATGATGTACTGGAAAGAATTAATGTGCAGGGTGTGGAAAATCTGATCGATTTCTGTAAGAATAACGGCCGCAGACTGATCCAGATTTCTACGGTTTCCGTTGCGGGAGAAGGTTCTGACGGTGTTCCGCCAATGTCCAGAGTTTTCTGTGAGAATGATCTGTACATCGGACAGAATATTACCAACGAATATATCCGCACCAAATTCCTGGCAGAGAGGGCGGTTCTGGAAGCAGTTTCCGAGGGACTGGACGGCAAGGTGGTCCGGGTAGGTAATCTGATGAGCCGAAACTCTGACGGCGAGTTCCAGATTAATTTCATTACCAATGGATTCCTTCGCAGCCTGAGAGGTTATGCGGCTGTAGGTAAATTCCCTATGGGCGGTATGCATGAGGTGGCAGAATTCTCACCGATTGATTCTACTGCGCTGGCAGTTCTGAGACTGGCTCAGACCGACCGGAGATTTACTGTATTCCATGCATGCAACAGCCATCATATTTATATGGCAGACCTGATCTACGCAATGCGCAGCTATGGATTCAGGATTGATATTGTAAGAGATGAGGAGTTTGAGGCAGCAGTGAAGGAATTTGCAAAGACCGGTCAGGATTCTGATGCGGTTTCCGGACTGATCGCCTATACCTCACATAATGAAAATGAAATCTATACCATTGATTACAGCAATCGTTTTACAGCACAGGTTCTGTACAGGCTGGATTATAAATGGCCGGTTACAGATGACAGATATCTGGAAAATGCAATTGCAGCACTTGACAGACTTACATTTTTTGATTGATTCAGGAGGGAAAATTACAATGGAAATTATCACAAAAACAGAAGGTAACAAAGCAACTATGGAAATCAGCGGATGGCTTGATACACAGACAGCTCCCCAGTTAGGGGAGGCTCTGTCCGGACTTGAAGACAGCATCACAAGTCTGGTATTTGATTTTACAAATCTGGAGTATATTTCATCTGCAGGCTTACGTCAGGTGATCGTAGCCTACAAAAAAATGGCTCAAAAGGATGGATTTAAGATCATCAATGTTTCTGATGAGGTTTACGATGTATTCAGCCTTACAGGGTTTGACAGCAAGATCGATATTCAGAAGAAGTAACTGTTGATCAGATGCAGAAATTATACAGGATCAATATTAATCATTTTGAGGATCCGCTTAAGAATGAAAGGCTTCTGGATCTGGTTGGGATCAGAAGAAGAGAAAAGGTCATCAGGTATCGTATGCCTGATGACCGCAAAAGAAGTCTGGGTGCAGGGATCATCATCAGAAAAATCCTCGATGAAAACGGGCTTACGGAAAGCTGCCTGAGATATTCTGACAATGAAAAGCCGGTTGTGGATGGCCTTTTTTTTAATGTATCTCATGCGGGGGACTATGTTGTGGGTGTGCTGTCAGACTGCGAAGTCGGGTGCGATATTGAGAAAAATGCCAATGCGCCTCTTGAGGTGGCAGAACATTATTTCTACCATTCAGAGCTTGCTTACATCAAGGCTGCGAAGAACAAAGATAAGGCGTTTTTTACGCTCTGGACATTAAAAGAAAGTTATATGAAAATGACAGGCAGAGGCATGAGCCTTCCTTTGGATTCTTTTGAAGTGGTTCCCACAGCAGAGGGGTTTGTCCTCGGAAAATCCTCAGAAAGGCCATGCTTTTTTGAGACAATGGAATTTGACGGTTATATTTTCTCGGTCAGCAGTGAGAGGGCTTTTTCTCTTCACAATCCATTGGAAATTGCTTTTGACGATATTTATGTATGATCACAGATGATTTTTCAGACACGCTCTAGAGTTCCAATCAGACAGGAAAGCGTATATGTCAGATATTGCTTCTGCTGTACGGGAGAACTGAGGAAGGCATCGGAGCAGGTAAACCAGGTGTAGCAGGTATTTCTGGTTGCTGCTTTCCGGTGCTTTCTGTCAATTCCGGATCCGAGAGATTTCGGGATAACCGTATCCTCCTCCGGGAGATAATAGTAATCCTTATAATCTGCATAGTATTGTTTCAGTTTCCCGTCAGTTGTCTTGATAATTAAATTGATTTCTTCGTCTTTTCCTGTCAGATAGAAGTCGGTGTTTCCATTGGAAAATTCCTGTGGCAGTGTGCAGGGGAGCTTCAGCTTCAGGATCAGGTTGTCTCCGTCAAATTCACTGTATGTAACTTCATAATCTCCATCATAGATGCAAAGATATCCCAGCATATCAAAAATTCTTCCCAGTCCCAGCACATCCTCCAGGTTATGTCCAAGGATTTCATCAGCTGTAAAGGCATCTCTTTTTTTCAGAAAATCTTTGTAAAGTTTAATGCATTCCTTACCATTATCATAAATCCTGTCTTTGATCCCCAGAAATTCTTCCATGCAGGGCTGCTTCATGGCAGACAGTTTTAAAAGTGACTTTAACGGTTTTAATGTCAGGTAGAGATCCAGCGACTGTTTTCCTGTAAACGGAGAGGGAATTCCATATTTTTCATATCGTGCTTCCAGATATGGCTGGTCGAAGCGGTCTCCGTTGTAGGAAATCAGCAAATCACATTGCTGAAGAAATTGTGAAAAAATTCTCAGAATTGTCTCTTCTTCACTTGCATTTTCCGCCATCCATTGATAAAAATTCCAAGTTTCATCTTCAATTCCAACAGCTCCGATCAGGTATAAATACGTGGAATTTCTTGATAATCCGGTGGTTTCAATGTCGTAAAAAACAGGTGTAAAATTGTATTTTTGGAAGAATTTTCCGGTGAAAAATTTAACAGTCTCAAAGTCTGGAAACCCTTGTAAAATGGGCATTTTTTTAACAATCATGTTAATAATTTTTCCTTTCTGAAATTGTATTCAATTATACACAAGAAAATGAAATTTGGGTAGTGCTTTTTTTGAAAAAATGGTTTATATTATAAACAGGTTGATAAAAATGTACAAAAAAGTATATGGATTTTATCAAAAATAGAGCACTTTGGTGGTGCTTAATATAAAAGGAGGGAACGAAATGGGAATTTTAACCTTTAAGGGTGGTGTTCATCCTTATGACGGAAAAGAATTATCCAAGAACAGTCCGGTAGTGAAATATCTGCCAAAGGGAGATATGGTATATCCTCTTTCCCAGCATATCGGTGCTCCGGCTGCAGCGATAGTTCAGAAGGGAGACCATGTGCTCGCAGGACAGAAGATCGCAGATGCTGCGGGGTTTGTCTCATCACCGATCCATTCGTCTGTTTCCGGTACGGTAAAAGGAATCGAACCGCGCCTGACAGCAACAGGTTCTATGGTCAATTCCATTATCATTGAGAATGACCAGCAGTATGAAAGTGTGGAATTTACTCCTGCACGTCTGGAAGATCTTTCGAAAGAGGAGATTTTGGCGAGAATTAAAGAAGGCGGAGTAGTGGGAATGGGCGGCGCCGGATTCCCCACACAGGTAAAGCTTGCGCCAAAGGAACCGGAGAAGATCGATCATATCCTTGTAAACGGTGCCGAGTGTGAACCCTATCTTACCAGTGACTACAGAAGAATGCTGGATGACTCTGAGAAGCTGATCGAGGGTTTAAGAGTTATGCTGAAGCTCTTTGACAATGCGAAGGGATATATCTGTATTGAGGATAACAAGCCTGACTGTATTGCGAAACTGAAAGAAATGGTAAAAGATATTCCACGTATTGAAGTAGCAGAGCTGATGACCAAGTACCCACAGGGTGGTGAGCGTTTCCTGATCAAGGCTGTCACAGACAGAGAGATCAACTCTGCCATGCTTCCGGCAGATGCAGGATGCGTAGTTGACAACGTAGATACCGTAATTGCTGTTTATGAAGCCGTTATCCTTGGAAAACCTGTTATGGACCGTATCGTGACAGTAACAGGACAGGGGATTAAGAATCCGCAGAACTTTGATGTCCTTTCCGGAACAGATATGGCAGAGCTTATAGAAGCTGCCGGCGGACTGACAGACAATGTATCCAAAGTAATTTCAGGTGGTCCTATGATGGGATTTGCCATGTATGACACTCATGTACCATGTATTAAGACAAGCTCCGCATGTCTCTGCCTGGAGAAGGATGATGTGGCAGATGCCGAACAGACTGCATGCATTAACTGCGGCAGATGTGTAGGGGTCTGTCCCGGCCATGTCATTCCTGCAAGACTTGCAACCTTTGCAGAGCATGGTGACATGGAGAGCTTCCAGAAATTTGATGGTATGGAGTGCTGCGAATGTGGCTGCTGCAGTTATATCTGCCCTGCCAAGCGTCCGCTGACCCAGATGATTAAATCTATGCGTAAGATGGTTCTGGTAAGCCGTAAGAAAAAGTAAAAGGGGGACATCGTAATGGATCAGATGTTACATGTATCATCCAATCCCCATGTCCGGGATAAGATGACAACAAGCAAAATCATGCAGCTTGTGGTACTGGCGCTTCTGCCGACCACACTGTTTGGAATTTATAATTTTGGCCTTCGTGCCTTACTGGTAGTAGTGATCACCGTCGCTTCCAGTGTATTCTTTGAGTGGATTTATGACAAGCTGATGCATAAGAAGAACACAATTACAGACTTCAGTGCAGTTGTTACAGGTTTATTACTTGCATTAAATATGCCTGCATCAATTCCGCTCTGGATGCCTGTACTTGGCAGTGCATTTGCGATCATCGTTGTAAAACAGCTCTTCGGTGGTTTGGGACAGAACTTCATGAACCCGGCACTTGCAGGAAGATGTTTCCTGATGATCTCTTTCGCAGGAAAGATGACAGACTTCGCAGTAAGCGACAGCTTCAGAGGTGTGGTAGATACTGTATCCGGTGCAACTCCTCTGGCAGCTCTGAAACAGAATGGATTTACAGACAGTTCTGTATCTGTATTACATATGTTTATCGGTGATATCCAGGGAACTATCGGTGAGACTTCTGCCCTTGCGATCCTGATCGGAGCAGCAATCCTTCTGGTTTTCAAGGTGATCGATCTGAAGATTCCGCTTACCTATATTGGAAGTTTCGCAGTATTTGTAATCCTTTACATGCTTGGAACAGGCAAGGGATTTGACGTGAACTATCTGTTCAGCCACATCTTCGGCGGTGGTCTTATGCTTGGTGCATGGTTTATGGCTACAGACTATGTCACAACACCGATCACACCAAGAGGACAGTATGTATACGGTGTCTGTCTTGGTGTACTGACTGCGGTCTTCCGTCTCTTTGGCGGTTCCGCAGAGGGCGTATCCTATGCGATCATTTTCTGCAACCTGTTAGTTCCGATGATTGAACGTGTGACTCGTCACCCGGCATTTGGGAAAGGGGGCAAAAAGGCATGAGTAACAGAATTATCAAAGATACCATAGCCATTACAGTGATCACACTGGTGGCAGGACTTGCCCTTGGTGTAGTCCAGGATATTACAGCAGATCCTATTGCAAAGCAGGAAGCACAGGCGAAACAGGATGCGTATAAGGCAGTATTTGCAGATGCGGACAGCTTTGAGACAGTGGATGTGGATGCGGATGCCATGCAGTCTTATCTGGATGAAAACGGATATGCGGCACAGTCCATAGATGAGACTATGCTTGCAAAAGATGCTTCAGGCAATGAACTGGGATATGCATTTACAGTAACCACTTCCGAGGGTTACGGCGGAGATATCCAGTTTGCAATGGGTATCCAGGATGACGGTACCTTAAATGGAATTTCCATTCTTTCCATCGGTGAGACCGCAGGTCTTGGTATGAGAGCAAACACAGATGCATTTAAGGATCAGTTCAAAGATAAGAACGTAGACAAATTTGAATATACAAAGACCGGTGCCACAGCGGATGATCAGATCGATGCGTTAAGTGGTGCCACTATTACAACGAATGCCATGACAAACGGTGTTAATGCCGGATTATGTGCATTCCAGTATGAGAAAGGGGGAAATCAGTGATGAAACCAAACACACCTGCTGAACGTTTATATAACGGAATCATCAAAGAAAATCCTACCTTTGTACTGATGCTTGGTATGTGTCCTACACTGGCTATCACCACATCTGCAACCAATGGTATCGGAATGGGACTTACTACAACAGTGATCCTTGCAGCATCCAACTTAATGATCTCTCTTCTGAGAAACTTTATTCCGGACAGAGTGCGTATGCCTGCATTTATCGTAGTTGTTGCTTCCTTTGTAACAGTTGTACAGCTTCTTTTACAGGGATTTATCCCAAGCCTGTATGACTCCCTTGGAATCTATATTCCTCTGATCGTAGTTAACTGTATCATCCTTGGACGTGCAGAAGCATATGCATCCAAGAATAAACCGATTGCCTCTCTGTTTGATGGTATTGGTATGGGTCTTGGATTTACCTTAAGTATCACCTGTATCGGTGCAGTACGTGAGCTGATCGGCGCAGGTTCTCTGTTCGGACATCAGATTCTTCCTCTGGCAGATGCTGCAGCAGGTAAGGCTGGTTATGAACCGATCACAATCTTTATCCTGGCACCCGGAGCATTCTTTGTTCTGGCAGCGCTTTCTGCATTACAGAACAAATTCAAAATCGGTGCAGCCAAACGTGGCATTGATCCAAGTAATCCTGATTGCGGCGGAAGCTGTGCAGCCTGTGGCAATACCATGTGTAAGGGAAAAAGGGGGTAATGGATTATGAAAGAACTTTTGATCATACTTGTAAGCTCAGCGATTGTAAATAACGTAGTCCTCAGCCAGTTCCTTGGCCTCTGTCCTTTCCTTGGTGTTTCCAAGAGTGTTGAGACAGCAGCCGGCATGGGCGGTGCGATCATCTTCGTTATTACACTGTCATCTTTTGTGACAGGTATTATTTACAATGCTATCCTGGTTCCTACGAACCTGACTTATCTGCAGACTATCGTATTCATCCTGCTGATCGCGGCGCTGGTACAGTTTGTAGAGATGTTCCTTAAGAAGACAATGCCTTCCCTGTATCAGGCACTTGGTGTGTATCTTCCGCTGATCACAACAAACTGTGCGGTTCTTGGTGTTGCCCTTACAAACGTGCAGAAAGAGTATAATGTTCTTCAGGGAACAGTGAACGGATTTGCAACAGCAGTGGGCTTTACTATTTCCATCGTGCTGATGGCTGGTATCCGTGAGAAAATCGCATACAATGACATTCCAAAATCCTTCCAGGGATTCCCTACAGTTCTGCTGACAGCCGGACTGATGGCAATTGCCTTCTTCGGATTTTCAGGACTGATTTAAGGAGGGGACTGGTATGAATATAGGAGCAATTATCGCGGCAACTGTACTGGTTGCGGCAGTAGGTCTTTTTATCGGTGTTTTCCTTGGCGTTGCCGGTAAGAAGTTTGCTGTGGAAGTGGATGAGAAGGAAGTTGCTGTTCGTGAGGCGCTTCCCGGTAATAACTGCGGTGGCTGTGGTTATCCCGGCTGTGATGGTCTGGCAGCAGCGATCGCCAAAGGTGAGGCACCTGTAAATGGATGTCCGGTAGGCGGTGAGCCTGTCGGAAAAGTAATCGCAGCGATCATGGGACAGGAAGTTGTGGAGACTGCCCGTCAGGTGGCGTATGTGAAGTGTGCGGGTACCTGTGAGAAGACGAAGGATAATTATGAGTATACAGGTGTGGAAGACTGTGAGATGATGGCTTTCATTCCCGGTGGTGGTGCGAAGTCCTGTACTTATGGATGCCTTGGTTTTGGAAGCTGCGTGAAGGCCTGTCCGTTTGGGGCGATTGATGTTGTGAACGGTGTGGCGGTTGTTGATAAGGAGGCTTGTAAGGCCTGCGGTAAGTGTGTTGCCAAGTGTCCGAAGCATCTGATCGAGCTTGTACCCTATGAGCAGACTACGTTTGTGCAGTGTAGTTCTCATGCGAAAGGTAAGGCTGTTACTTCTGCGTGTGAGGTTGGCTGTATCGGATGTAAGAAGTGTGAGAAGACTTGCCCGAATGGGGCGATTACGGTTGATAATTTCTGTGCGCATATTGATTATAGTAAGTGTACGAATTGTGGGGCTTGTAAAGAGGTTTGTCCGAGACATATTATTCAGTAATGGGAGGAAGAACTGCTGTGCGGTGGCATGGCAGTTCTTTTTGTTCGATTAAGGGACGCGAATATATGTTTGCGTTATGGGGTGGGATGTGGTATGATGAATCGGAAGTGATGAATTTGGGACGGAGGATGTATCATGATTGCGTTTGTTCATGGAATGGCTGTGGATATGACTGAGAGCTCGGTGGTTGTTGAGGCCGGGGGGATTGGTTATGAGATATATATGACGGGGGCAGATTTGTCTGAGATTCGTATGGGGGAGGATGTGAAGGTCCATACTTATTTTAGTGTGAGAGAGGATGCCATGAAGCTGTATGGGTTCAGGGCTAAGGATGATCTGCAGATGTTTAAGCTGCTTCTTGGCGTGAATGGTGTGGGGCCGAAGGCTGCGCTGGGAGTTCTGGCGGGGATTACGGCGGATGAATTGAGGTTTGCAATTCTTTCGGATGATGTGAAGACGTTGTCGAAGGCGCCGGGTATCGGGAAGAAGACGGCTCAGAAGCTGATTCTTGAGCTGAAGGATAAGATGAAGCTGGAGGATGCGTTTGAATTGAAGCTGGCTCATGAGCAGGAGAGGGCAGCAGTGGGAGCCGGTGAGGTTTCGGATGGCAGGCAGGAAGCTGTTGAGGCTCTGGTTGCGCTGGGATACAGCAGTGCGGATGCGCTTCGGGCGGTGCGTAAGGTTACGGATGTGCCGCCGGATGATGTGGAAGGTCTTTTGAAGGCTGCACTGAAGAATTTTTAACTGAAGCAGGATTTCACGCTCTGGTAGATTGGATTGCCTGTATTGTTATAGAATTGTTATAGGTTAGGATGGGTAACAGATGGAGAAACGTATTATAACTACGGATGTGACGGAGGAGGATTTTTCTCTGGAGGGGAATCTCCGGCCGCAGACGTTGGATGATTATATTGGTCAGGAGAAGACCAAGAGTACTTTGAAGGTTTATATAGAGGCTGCGAAGCAGAGGCATGATGCATTGGATCATGTTTTGTTTTATGGCCCTCCGGGGCTTGGTAAGACTACTCTTTCGGGGATTATTGCCAATGAGATGGGGGTTCATATGAAGGTGACTTCCGGGCCGGCTATTGAGAAGCCGGGGGAGATGGCTGCGATCCTTAATAATCTGCAGGAGGGAGATATTCTGTTTGTGGATGAGATTCACCGCCTGAACAGGCAGGTGGAGGAGGTCCTTTATCCTGCTATGGAGGATTATGCTATTGATATTATGATCGGGAAGGGAGCTTCTGCCAGGTCTATACGTCTGGATCTGCCGAAGTTTACACTGGTGGGGGCGACTACCAGGGCAGGACTTCTGTCTGCACCTCTTCGTGACCGTTTTGGTGTGATGCATCATCTGGAGTTTTATACTCATGAGGAGCTTAAGACGATCATTATCCGTTCTGCTCAGGTTCTTGGAGTGGAGATTGATGAGAAGGGTGCGGCTGAGATTGCCAAGAGATCCAGGGGAACTCCGAGGCTTGCCAACCGTCTGCTGAAGAGGGTTCGTGATTTTGCGCAGGTGAAGTATGATGGACGGATTACTTATGATGTGGCGTGTTTTGCGCTGAATCTTCTGGAAGTGGATCAGTATGGTCTGGATAAGATTGACAGAAGGATTCTTCAGACTATGATCGTGAATTTTCAGGGTGGTCCTGTGGGACTGGAGACTTTGGCTGCGGCGATAGGGGAGGATTCCGGTACGCTGGAGGATGTGTATGAGCCTTATCTGCTGCAGAATGGATTCCTGAACCGTACGCCGAGAGGACGTATGGCATCGGCGCTTGCGTATGAGCATCTGGGCTATCAGATGCCGGAGAAAAACTGAAGTTAAGGGCGTAAAAATATAAAAAAGTAAAAGTTTTTTAAAAATTCCTATACATTTCGACTGCTTTCGAGTATAATGAAGTAAATGTCCGGGGTTCCGGGCAGATTGAAGGAAGATACAGGAGGCTCGTACGGATGGCGGTCAAAAATACAGCAAAGGTAATCATAGGTGGTAAGATTATTACGCTGGGAGGCTATGAATCGGAAGAATATTTTCAGAAAGTAGCATCCTATATAAATAAAAAGATGGATGAGTTAAGTGCTATGCCGGGTTACAGCAGACAGCCCATGGAGACCAAGCATACACTTATCAGCCTGAATATTACAGATGACTATTTTAAGGCAAAGAAACAGGCGGAGGTTTTTGAACAGGATTTACAGCAGAAGGATCAGGAGATGTATGATCTGAAGCATGAGCTGATCTCGCTTCGTATGCAGATTGAGGAAGCGCAGAAGCATGAACAGGAAGCCCTGGAACAGAAGAGCCTTCTGGAGGGAAAGAATAAGGAACTGGAAAAGCAGATTGATGAGCTGCTGAAATAACAGAGGGGGGATTACTTCGGTGATTTCCCCTTTATGATTTGTTTCATATGTATTCGATTTGAATATTATAGCAATGCTCATAAATAATGCATTTAAGATGACTGTTATAGAAAACGTGAGGTATAGAATTGAGAAGAGAAGAGATTGAACTTCTGGCACCTGCCGGTTCCTATGAGGGATTTGAGGCAGCGATCGGTGCAGGTGCAGATGCGGTTTATGTAGGGGGAGCAGCCTTTGGCGCGCGGGCCTATGCGAAGAATTTCGGAGAGGAAGAGCTTTTGCGTGCCATTGATACTGCTCATATCCATGGCAGGAAACTTTATCTGACAGTGAATACGCTGTTGAAGAACAGGGAACTGTCTGAACAGTTGTATGATTATCTGCTTCCATATTATAAGGAAGGTCTGGATGCGGTGATCGTTCAGGATATGGGTGTGTTTAAGATGATCAGGGAGATGTTTCCGGGTATGCATCTTCATGCCAGCACGCAGATGACTGTGACAGGTCCGGAGGGGATGAAATTTCTGGAAGAACAGGGTGCTTCCAGAGTGGTAACTGCCAGAGAGCTTTCCCTTGAGGAAATCCGGAGGATGCATGAGACAAGTCCTATCGAGATTGAATCTTTTGTCCATGGAGCTTTATGTTACAGTTATTCGGGACAGTGCCTGATGAGCAGTATCCTGGGTGGAAGAAGCGGTAACAGAGGAAGGTGTGCACAGCCTTGCCGTCTGCCTTACCAGACGGCGCTTTGTTGCGGGGAAAATGGCAGACGGTCAGAGAAAAGGAAAGCGCAAGAACTATGTCCTCTGAGTCTGAAGGATATTTCTACGATAGAGATTCTTCCGCAGATTCTGGAGGCTGGTGTTACTTCTCTTAAGATAGAGGGCAGGATGAAGCAGCCGGGATATACAGCAGGGGTAACTTCTGTATATCGGAAGTACCTGGATCTTCTTTTTGAGAAGGGAGCTGAGAATTACAGGGTAGCAGAGGAGGATAAGAGATATCTGCTGGATCTGTTTAACAGGGGAGGTTCCTGTACCGGTTATTATCAGATGCAGAATGGTCCGTCCATGATGGCATTCAGTAATGAGAAGAAAACAGGAGATGTCAGTCCTGTATTAAGAAAAAAGAAAGAAAAAATTCAGGGAACATTCATTCTTTTTCCAGGAAGTCCTGCTATACTGGATGTGTCATGCAGGGGAATCCATGGATTTGCGTCTGTGGGTGAGGTACAGTATGCGCAGAACCAGCCGCTGACAGAGGAGCGCATCCGTTCACAGATGGAGAAGCTTGGAAATACAGAATATGAGTGGGAAAATCTGGAAATCCAGATGGATGAGAATATTTTTATCCCGATGAAAATGCTGAATGAGGCGAGAAGAGAGGCACTGGAATCGCTGGAAAATGAATTGCTCAAACCATATAAGAGAGAAGAAAATAATGGGAAGAAACGCTTATCAGAGGATGCCGGAAGAAAAGCAGATTCGCCAAAGCAGAAAAATCTTCCGATTTATATTTCCTGTGAAGAAAAATCCACTGCACTGGCGTTATATAAAAGAGAGGGGATACATGGAATGTATCTGAACGCTGATGCCATGGAGGTCTGCCTGGATGACTGTGTAAGCAGAGGAATGGAGATGTATCTGTCTCTTCCGCATATTATGAGAGGTGAGATGCCCCGGGAGCTTCTCACCAGGATCAGAGAGTGGATGGACAGAGGAATGACAGGATTTCTGGTAAGAAATCTGGAGACTTTTGCAGTTCTGCGAAAGGCAGGTCTGGCTGAGAAATGTGTTCTGGATCACAGTATGTATACATGGAATGATGAAGCTGCTGATTTCTGGAAAGATCAGAAAGTCCTCAGAAATACGGTACCGCTTGAGCTGAACGAAGGGGAAATCCGCCACAGAGATAACCGGGACAGCGAGATGCTGATCTACGGATATCTGCCTCTTATGATATCGGCCCAGTGTGTGCATAAAAATCTTTACGGATGTAATCATAAGGAAGAAGGGGTAACTTTAAAAGACCGTTACGATAAAGAATTTACGGCGAAATGTATATGTAACCCATGGAAAACTGAGAATACAGATTTCTGTATACCCTGCTATAATATCATTTACAACAGTATCCCTTACGGCCTGTTGAAAGAGAAATCACAAATAGACAGACTTGGTGTCTCTTCCCTGAGACTTGCATTTACCATTGAGAAGCCTCAGGATGCGGTGAAGATATATGAAGAGTTCAGAGATGTTTATCGTGATGGGAAGAATCCTCCGAAACGGGAATATACAAAGGGACATTTTAAAAGAGGAGCCGAGTAAGGCATATGATTAATGTAATTGTAGAATTATCCAAGTATGTGATCCTTACCCTGATGGTGATTTATACCTTTCACTGTTTCTATCTGGTGAAACAGCAGAGTGAGGAGGAGAGAAACGAATCGCTGCGCCAGCAGCTGATGCTTATCTTTTTTATGGATTTCACTGCGTTTCTGGTCATCTACCTGAAGACAGGTAAGTTTCAGGTCGTGTTGTTTTATATCGAAATGATGGCATTTTTTGCGGGAATCCAGATTTTGTACAGGATTTTTTATAAGAAAGCATCGATTTTACTGCTCAACAATATGTGCATGCTTCTCAGCGTAGGATTTATTATGCTGTGCAGGCTGGATGTTTCCACAGCTACCAGACAGCTGGTGATTGTGGCAGGCGTAAATGTGGTGGCATTGATCGTACCTGTCCTGATCAGGAAGATGAAATTTCTCAAGGACCTGACATGGGTTTATGCGGGAATCGGAATCGTTTTGCTGGCGGCGGTATTTGTGCTTGCAAAGACAAGCTATGGAGCAAAACTTTCCCTGATGGGAATCCAGCCTTCAGAGGCGATAAAGATTACATTTGTGTTCTTTATGGCGGCATTGCTGAGAAAAGGTGCTGATTTTTCAAAAGTGATCCAGGCTACGGTAGTGGCGGGACTGCATGTGGGGATTCTTGTACTTTCCAGAGACCTTGGAAGTGCAGTGATCTTCTTTGCGGCATATCTTGTGATGATTTATGTGGCATCCAGAAATGTGGGATATCTGGCACTTGGTCTTGCAGGCGGATCTGCAGGGGCAGTTGTCGCATATCATCTGTTTGGCCATGTGCGTCAGAGAGTGACAGCCTGGAAGGATCCCATGGCGGTATATCAGAATGAAGGATACCAGATCGTCCAGTCACTGTTTGCCATTGGAACCGGCGGATGGTTTGGAATGGGATTGTGTCAGGGTTCGCCTGAGAAGATCCCTGTTGTCAAGAATGACTTTATATTCAGTGCAATCTGTGAGGAACTGGGTGGGATTTTTGCAATCTGCCTGATCCTGGTATGTATGAGTTTCTTTTTGATGATCGTAAATATTGCGCTTAAGATTAAGAAACCATTCTACAAACTGATCGCACTTGGACTTGGTACGGAATATGCATTTCAGGTATTTCTGACAATTGGCGGAGCAACGAAATTTATCCCTATGACAGGTGTAACTCTTCCTCTGGTCAGCTATGGAGGAAGTTCTGTCGCGTGTACAGTACTGATGCTGGCGATCATTCAGGGATTGTATATTTTGAGAGAAGATGAGGACGAAGAAATTGAGAGATATCGAAGAAAAGGAACGGCGCAGAGAGTTGAAGAAGCGCCAGAAGCGCAAAGCCCGGGAGATTTCTGAAAAGAGAAGGCCCCGTAACAGAGAGTATACACTGGTATCCTGCTTTTTTGTGCTGATCTTTGTCAGTATGATCGGATATCTGATCTATTTTAATTATGCAAAGAGCGATGATTTTATCAATAGTCCCTATAATACAAGGCAGGATACTTTTTCAGACAGGGTTGTAAGAGGTAAGATCATATCTGCAGATGGGCAGGTGCTTGCCCAGACCAATGTTTACGAAGACGGAACAGAGGAACGTACTTATCCCTATGCAAATATGTTCGCTCATGTAGTCGGATATGACACTAATGGAAAAAGCGGACTGGAATCAGAGGCGAACTTCCAGCTTCTGACTTCTCATGAATTTTTCCTGAACCAGATGAAAAATGAGTTTAAGAATCAGAAAAATACGGGTGATTCTGTGACCACGACGTTAAACGCAGATCTTCAGTCAACTGCCTATAATGCACTTGGTGACAGGAGAGGGGCGGTTGTTGCCATAGAACCCTCTACAGGTAAGATTCTGGTGGAAATGAGCAGACCGGACTTTGACCCGAATACTATTTCCCAGAACTGGGACACACTGGTAAATGATTCCAATGACAGCAGTCTGTTGAACAGAGCTACAAACGGAGCCTATCCTCCGGGATCTACATTTAAGGTGGTAACTGCCCTGGACTATTTCAGAACCAAGGGCAGTCTGGAGGGATTTTCCTATCTCTGTGAGGGAAGTATTACCAGAGAAGATCACACGATCAGGTGCTATGGCGGAACTGTTCATGGACAGGAAGATTTTTACAGTGCTTTTGCCAATTCCTGTAACAGTGCATTTGCAGAGATCGGAACCATGCTCGGAGGCAGTTCTCTGAAAAAAACAGCCGAGGATCTTCTTTTTAATAAGAGTCTTCCGCTTTCTTCCTATAAAAAGAGTACTTTTACATTAAATGGAAAATCTTCTGTTGCAGAGGTTATGCAGACTGCCATCGGACAGGGTAATACGTTGGTATCACCTATGCATATGGCGCTGATTACCAGTGCGATCGCCAATGGCGGGGAGCTCATGAAGCCTTATCTCATTGATTCTGTTGTAAGTTCAGACGGAGAGACAGTGAAGACAACAGAGCCGGAGAGCTATAAACGTCTGATGACAACAAATGAGGCGAATATCCTTGGAAAGCTTATGAAAGGTGTTGTGGAAAACGGAACCGCATCGGCTCTGAACGGAAGAGGATATACAGTGGCAGGCAAGACCGGATCAGCGGAATTTGATGAGAATGGTTCCAGTCATTCCTGGTTTATCGGTTATTCCAACGTGGATGATCCGGATCTGGTAGTTGCGATCATTGTTGAGAATGGCGGTACCGGAAGTGAAGCAGCAGTGCCCATCGCAGAGCAGATATTTGATGCGTATTATTATGATAAGCAATAATAAATTCCATGTTGCAGGCAATCTGGAATGAATTTTGGCTACGTTACTGTGAACGGAGTGAACAGTAACTAATTAATCGGTAATATGTTATGAAATGATATTTATAGCTTGCGGGTTTGGAAAAAAAGAGATATACTATACTCAGTTTATAATACCACGCAAAACAGGAGGGATTGCATTATGATAGAAGCAACGAGCTGTGGCGGTGTGGTAATTCATCGGGGTAAGATTCTTACTTTGTATAAATCTTACAGGAACCGTTATGAGGGCTGGGTATTGCCGAAAGGAACAGTGGAACCAGGCGAAACGCATGAACAGACAGCATTGCGGGAAGTGATGGAAGAGGCTGGAGTGCGTGCGACCATTGTGAAATACATCGGAAAGAGCCAATATAACTTTACCGTTCCGGAGGACGTGGTTTTCAAAGAGGTACACTGGTATCTTATGACTGCGGATAATTATCATAGTAAGCCCCAGAGAGAGGAGTTTTTTGTAGATTCCGGATATTATAAATTTCATGAGATCTATCATCTGCTGAGGTTTTCAAACGAGAAGCAGATCGTAGAGCGTGCTTATCAGGAATATCTGGAGATGAGAAGCAATGGACTCTGGGGAAAACAGCATAAGTATTATTAACGAGAGAACAGGGCTGTGTTTTTTTGCAACGCAGCCCGGTTTAAATTTTGGAGAAAATGGAAATACTGTAACTGAAGTGTTATAGAAACGGGAGAGGGTGTAAGATGCTGAAATGGCAGGAGAATTTTCTTGCAGGGGAATCTGTAAAGGATCCTGAGGAGATAAAAAAGAAACTGAACAGCGGAAAACCGGTTCTGGGCATTTATCTCCTTACTCTGTCAGAGAATCCTGTGAATCTGATGGATATTATTCCTGCAGCAATGCTGATACAGAAGAGCTTTTATGGAATCTGTCCGAAGATCATAGGAATGGCGAAGGGCAAAGAGGAAGCCCTGGAGATGGTGCGAAGTCTGATCGATGAAATGTACAGGGAAACGGGAACCTTCGCAACAGCTGAATATATAGAAAACAGGTGAGAATATGTTACATATTTTATGGCTGATCCTTAAATTTATACTGATCATCCTGGGAATTCTGCTGGGCCTTCTTTTACTGGCAGTTCTTCTTGTACTGTTCTGTCCTGTAAGATATAAGGCATCAGCTGTCAAGGCAGAAGGTGGCTGGAAACAGACAGAGGGAGAGGGTATCGTAAGCTGGCTGTTTCATGGGATTTCGCTGAGAGCGGAATGGAAAGATCAGCAGATGGAGATATCCTTTCATCTGTTTGGAATTCCCGTAGACAAGTTGTTGAAGAAACGGCAGGAGAAGAGGGCTGTAACAAAGAAATCCGGGAAAAATCCGGAGAAATCCGGCGCAGAAAAGGTATCTGTATCCGGCACAGACGGAAACAGGGAAGAAGAGCATAAAAAATCAGTGGTTGATCACCCGAAATCAGAGAATATGGAGACTGAGGATCTGAAAACAGACAGAAATTCAGCTTCAGATACATCTGTTGATACAGAGAGGATCAGAAACAGTCAGATATCCGGACAGCAGGAACTGAATGCAGATGATACAGATCGGAATAGTCTAAAGAAGAGGCAGTTTTTTATAAAAAGGATCTATGACCGGATCCGAAATATATTTCAGTTGATTCGTACAAAACTGCAAAATATCCGCAGGACATTCGGGAAGATTAAGAAGAATGTGTCCTGGTGGAAGGCGTTTATAGAACATCCCAGAGTGACAGCTGCCAGAAAGCTTGTATGGAAACATGGAAAATTTTTGCTTAAGCATATTTTTCCTACAAGGATAGAAGGGCAGGTTACTTTTTCTTTTGAAGATCCGGCGCTGACAGGTGCGGCACTTGCTGTACTTGGGATGACAATTCCATTTCACAAAAACTGTATACAGATCAATCCCCGTTTTGACAGTGAGAATTATCTGTATGGAAACATCAGGGCAAAAGGCAGGATCTACGGATTTGTTCCTGTGCGGGCAGCAGTGAGTATTTATTTCAATAAAAATATAAAATACGTTATAAAACGTTGGAAAACCAGGAGGGCATGACCATGGCAAATGAAAACAATTTTAAAGAAACCGTAAATTCATTATTCAAGGGAATGGACAGTTTTATTTCTGCGAAAACAGTGGTAGGAGAGGCAATCCATGTAGGCGATACGATCATTCTTCCTCTGATGGATGTATCTTTCGGTGTAGGTGCCGGTGCTTTTTCAGGAGAGAAGAAGGATAACGGCGGTGGCGGAATGGCAGGAAAGATGACTCCCTGTGCAGTGCTTGTGATCCAGAATGGAACAACAAAGCTGGTCAATGTGAAAAATCAGGATGGTCTCACCAAGATCCTTGATATGGTTCCGGATTTTGTAGACCGTTTTACCTCCGGAAAAGGTGACGAAGAATCTGTCGGCGAATCAGAAAAATAATTTTTGCATAGACTATAGCAAACCGATGAAAAAGGTGCAGAAGAATTGGAAAAGCTGTTCGGCTTTATGCTGTTTTTCATAGGGATTGGGATGATAATCGGGATGCTGATCGCAGAAAATGTGGTTCTGGTGGTTTCGGCCGGAGTTTTCCTGTTGTTGGGATATCATCTTTTCTGTCATTAACTTTACAGAAGATTGCGAATATCCCGTTTGACATATGAAATAAAAAAAGACTGTCAGCTCAGGCAGAATATTCGGTAAAGAATATCTGAACAGAGGGACAGTCTTTTTTGCAAAAAAAATACCCCTGTTGCAACAGGGGTAATGGTGTTATTATGCTCTTTCTACTTTACCGGATCTTAAGCAAGAAGTACATACATATGTCTTTCTAGCTCCACCCTCAGCAGTCTTGATTTTAACGGATTTTACGTTAGATTTCCACATTTTATTGGATCTTCTATGTGAATGACTTACATTATTTCCGAAATGAGCAGCTTTCTCACAGATTGCACATTTAGCCATGATAGCACCTCCTTGACGCTTTATTGTTACTGTCGTGCTGTGTGCATAGCGTCTGAACAGTAACCTTGTGTTCAACAGATTACATTGTAACAGATGAATTGTGCTTTTGCAAGCAAAAAAAGGAAAAAACTCAAAAATTATATTTCTTTTTCTGTGAAAAGAGGTTATAATACACTTACATACAATAATGAGCATTGGAGGTAACCATATGAATGGACGTATAGATTCCGGATTAGGTCAGATCATAATTGACACAGATGTAATCGCAACCTACGCAGGAAGCGTTGCTGTAGAATGTTTTGGTATCGTAGGCATGGCTGCAGTCAGTATGAAGGACGGACTGGTAAAGCTTCTTGGAAAGAACAGCCTGAAACATGGCATCAGCGTCAGAATTACAGAGGACAATAAAATCCGCCTGAATTTCCATGTTATTGTGGCATATGGCGTGAACATAAGTACAATTGCAGACAACCTTGTCAGCAATGTCAAATATAAAGTCGAGGCCTTTACAGGAATGGAGATCGATAAGATCGATATTTATGTAGAAGGTGTACGCGCAATTGATTAGGATAGAGGAGGAACTTGTGGTGAATAACAAAACCATAGATGCCAGAATACTTTCCAGGATGTTTCTTGCAGGAGCCAAGAATCTGGAAGCTAAAAAAGAATGGATCAACGAACTGAACGTATTTCCGGTACCGGATGGAGATACAGGAACCAATATGACAATGACGATCATGGCAGCAGCAGCAGAAGTAGGTTCTCTGGGAGAGCCTGACATGGAGTCACTGGCCAAGGCGATTTCTTCCGGTTCCCTGCGCGGTGCAAGAGGTAACTCAGGTGTTATTCTTTCTCAGCTTCTGCGTGGCTTTACCAGAAGTGTTAAGAACAGTAAGGAACTGGATGCCATTGATATCGCGGCAGCCATGGAGAAAGGTGTGGAGACTGCATATAAGGCAGTCATGAAACCGAAGGAAGGAACAATCCTTACTGTTGCAAGAGAGGCTGCTGCCAAGGCTGTAGAGCTTGCGGAGACAGCAGAGGATCTGGATACATTTTTCCAGAGCGTGATCGCTCATGCGGAGGAAACTCTGGCAAAGACACCGGAGATGCTGCCGGTTCTGAAAGAAGCAGGAGTAGTGGATTCCGGTGGACAGGGACTTCTGGAAGTATACCATGGTGCATATGATGGTTTCCTTGGCAAAGAAATTGATTATACACAGTTTGACAAGGCAAAAGGTCCTGCTGTGACTAAGATCGATGCACAGACAGAGGCTGATATTAAATTTGGTTATTGTACAGAGTTTATTATTCTTCTGAACCAGCCGATGTCCGAGGAGACAGAGCATGAATTTAAGAAATTCCTGATGTCTCTTGGTGATTCTATTGTGCTTGTTGCAGATGACGAGATCGTGAAGGTTCATGTTCATACCAATCATCCTGGACAGGCTATTGAGAAAGCCCTTACCTTTGGTGCACTTTCACGTATGAAGATCGACAATATGCGTGAGGAGCAT
The DNA here is from genome assembly GCF_020594215.1 of Blautia sp. DFI.1.216. Lineage (NCBI taxonomy): Bacteria > Bacillati > Bacillota > Clostridia > Lachnospirales > Lachnospiraceae > Blautia > Blautia sp. DFI.1.216. The sequence continues at coordinate 21,376 of NZ_JAJDML010000011.1, read as the reverse complement.
CAGGAGAAGCTTATAAAGGATGCCGAGAAAATGGCGAAAGAACAGGCAGAACAGGAAGAAAAAGAAGAAGCAGCACAGCCGCCGAAGGAAGTTGGCTTTATTTCCGTATCTGTGGGAAAGGGAATGACAGAGATCTTTAAGGAACTGGGTGTGGATTACCTGATCGAGGGCGGTCAGACAATGAACCCGAGTACAGAGGATATGCTCAATGCCATTGCAAAAGTAAATGCAAAGACTATTTATATTTTCCCGAACAATAAGAATATTGTTCTTGCTGCAAACCAGGCAAGGGATCTTACTGAGGATAAAGAGATCGTGGTTGTGCCGACTAAGACCATTCCGCAGGGAATTACTGCCATGATCAGTTATGTGCCCGAGAAGAACAGTGCGGAGAATACTGAGGCTATGCTTCAGGCAATCGAACATGTGAAGACCGGACAGATCACGTATGCTGTGCGTGATACAAGGATTGATGATAAGGAGATCCATGAGGGTGATATGATGGGTATCGGTGATCATGGAATCCTGGCTGTTGGCAAGGACCGCATGGAAGTTGCCAAGGAGACAGTTGCCCAGATGGTGGATGATGAGTCTGAGGTGATCAGTATTTATTATGGTGCTGATACTGAGGAGGCTGAAGCTGAGGAGCTGGCAACGGCTCTGGAGGAGGCTTATCCGGATTGTGATGTGGAACTGAATGCGGGTGGACAGCCGATTTATTATTATGTTATTTCTGTAGAGTAGGATAATAGAGTTTTTGAGAGAGATAAACGAATAGTTCATGTGATGAAAACGGGTATAGGCCATTGTTGAGGGTGGGTATATCCGTTTTCGCGTTATAAAAGGGGACGGCAGGAAAATATTTGTGTCAGGATGCGGTTTCGGCATCTAAGAGATTCTAAGGTGAAAAAAATCTCTAAGATACCTGCAAATGCATCCTGACACAAATATTTTCCTGCCTGAGATTTGGATAGTGGAAGTTTATTGTCGGCAGATTATTGTGATTGAAGAATGGGGGTTGCTTGATTTGGTTATTTTTCGCAGGGATAAGATAGATAATTTTTACTGGCTGTAAGGGATATTCATAATTATATTGTAGTAGAAAGGAATCGGTGGTATATGTCAACATCTTTGCGTACTTTGAAAGGCGTGGGGGAGAAAACGGAAAAGTTATTTGCGAAAATAGGAGTTACGGATATGGAATCTCTTCTGAGTTATTATCCACGTAATTATGATGCGTATGAGGAGCCTGTTGAGATCCAGTCTCTGGAAGAAGGAGCTGTTGTGGCGATTTCTGTGGCGGTTATAACGGGTGTGTATGTGAATCAGGTGCGGAATCTTCAGGTGATCACGACCACTGTGGCAGATCTTACGGGGAAAATTTCTGTTACGTGGTTTAATGCACCGTATCTGCGCTCTGCAGTCAGGAAAGGCAGCAGGTTTGTTCTGCGGGGGCGTGTCGTCAGGAAGCAGGGGAAGCTGCAGATGGAGCACCCTGAGATTTTTACGCCTGCGGCTTATGAGGAGATTCTGCACAGTCTTCAGCCGATTTATGGACTGACTGCGGGGCTTTCTAATAAGACGATCGTGAAGCTGATCCATCAGGTGCTTGATGAGCAGAAGCTTCAGGCAGAGTATCTGGCAGATGAGTATAAGGAGAGGTATCACCTGGCAGACAGGAATTTTGCGATTCCTGCGATTCATTTTCCCAAAAATATGCAGGAGCTGTTAGCTGCAAGGAGAAGGTTGGTGTTTGACGAGTTTCTTCTTTTTATTCTTGCTGTGCAGTCTTTGAAGGAGAAGACGGAGGAAGCACCGAATGCGTTTCCCATGCATCCGGTGTGGACGACAGAGCAGATTATTGAAAGTCTGCCCTATGATCTGACAAAGGCGCAGTTGAATGTGTGGCATGAGATTGAGAGGGATTTAAGCGGCCAGGCTCTGATGTCCAGACTGGTTCAGGGAGATGTAGGAAGTGGTAAGACGATCCTTGCGTTTCTTGCAATGATCATGACTGTGGAGAATGGATATCAGGCAGTGCTTATGGCACCTACGGAGGTTCTTGCAAGGCAGCATTTTCAGGCAATGGAGAAGTTGCTGCAGGAACAGAATATTGATTTTGGGCATCCGGTTTTGCTGACAGGATCAGATACCGCAAAGGAGAAAAGGAAAAAATATGCGCTGATCGCGTCAAAAGAGGCTAACCTGGTGATAGGAACGCATGCGCTGATTCAGGAAAAAGTGCAGTACAATAATCTTGGACTGGTTATTACAGATGAGCAGCATCGTTTTGGTGTGAAACAGAGGGAAGCACTGACTACTATGGGAAACCCGCCTAATGTGCTGGTGATGAGTGCTACACCGATTCCAAGGACGCTGGCGATCATTATATACGGGGATCTGGATATTTCAGTAATTGATGAACTTCCTGCGCAGAGACTTCCCATTAAAAATTGTGTGGTGGATACTTCTTACAGGCCGAAGGCTTATTCCTTTATGGAGAAGCAGATCCGTCAGGGACGGCAGGTTTATGTGATCTGTCCAATGGTGGAGGAGAGCGAAGGGATGGATGGGGAAAATGTGTTGGATTATACCCTGAAGCTTCGCAATGTTTTTTCGCCGGATATAAAGATTGCTTCTCTTCATGGAAAGATGAAAGCGAAAGAGAAGAATGTGATCATGGAGGCTTTTGCCGCAGGGGAAATTCAGATCCTGGTATCTACTACTGTAGTTGAGGTAGGAGTGAATGTGCCTAATGCTACAGTGATGATGGTGGAGAATGCCGAGCGTTTCGGGCTGGCACAGCTTCATCAGCTTCGCGGGCGTGTCGGTAGAGGGGAATATCAGTCATATTGCATTTTTATGCAGGGAAATGGTGCAAAGGAAATTTCTAAACGTCTGCAGATCCTGAACAAATCCAATGATGGATTTTATATTGCAGGAGAGGATCTGAAGCTTCGCGGTCCTGGTGATCTTTTTGGAATCCGCCAGAGTGGTCTGCTGGAATTTAAACTGGGGGACATCTATCAGGATGCGGATATCCTGAAAGCTGCCAGTGAAACGGCTTCGGAGATTCTGTCCCTTGATGCGGATTTAAGCCTTCCGCAGAATGAGGAACTTCAGAGGAGACTTTCGGCATATATGAAGGAAGATCTGCAGAATCTTGGACTATAGAAAATGACGGATACAGAGTAAAAAATAATACTGTTCATAAGATGCCTAAATTATAAAAACAGAAAAACATTGCAAAAGCAGAAGATTCGTAGTATTCTATTTTCATAAAAGAATGTTACTGTTTATCATATTTTCGGTAACAGAAGAATACCTGTAACTGTACAAAACTGAGCAGTTACGAATACTTATACCTTGTAAGGAGGCTAATCATATGGCAACAAAAGCAACTACAGCAGATCTCAACACATCCACTGCGAAGACAACCGAAGTTAAAGAGGCTCTTGCAAAGACAACTGCTGAAGAAGTAGCTGTAAATAAAGAAGCAAACAAGAAAGAAACTGCTGAAACAGAGACTGTAAAGAAAGAAACAACAGCAAAGAAACCGGCAGCAAGAAGAACAAGAAAGACTGCAGAAAAGAAATCAGCAGAAGCAGAGAAAGAAACCGAGAAGAAAGAAACAGCTAAAGCAGCAGACACTGTAGAAAAGAAACCGGCAGAAACAGAGAAAGAAGCCGAGAAAAAAGAGACAGCTAAAACAACAAAGACTGTTGCAAAACCAACAAAAACAACGAAAAGAACTACAAAGAAGGCTCCTGCTAAGACAGCTGAGAAACCGGCTGAAGAGACAGCTGCCGAGAAGAAGACAACAAGAAGAACCACTAAGAAAGAAGCAACAGCAGAAGTATATATTCAGTTCATGGGCAGAGAAGTATATACAAAAAATATTTTAAGTAATGTCAGAAGAATCTGGACAGACGAACTGGGTAAAAAGGAGAAAGATCTCAAAGATATTAAGATTTATATCAAACCTGAAGAGAACAAAGCATATTATGTAATTAACGGTGATATTACAGGTTCTGTGTGGATCTGACATATAAAAAATAAGAACAATTTCCAAATCTTATGGCAATCACATAAATCAGTTACTTGAGAATGATCAGAATAATAAGTAATGAAGTAATCACAGACAGGTTTAATGACCTGTCAGGTTAAGACATTGAGAAACTCAGATGATAACATAAATTCATCTGAGTTTTTTGTGCTTTCGGTTATAAAAAAATTGAGACATACCTGCTACTTGACAAAAATTATCAGTTAGTATAAGCTATCTGCATAAGGTTATTGAGAAAAATCGGCTATAGCAATCCTCGTAAATAATGCATTTAAGACAGTTCAGCAGGGTTTCACACTCTGATGGGCTGGATTAAGATGCATTATTTACGAGGATTGCTATAATAACGACGATGATAACCAAATACAAATACAAAAGGTGAGCGACTGAAAATGACATTAAAAGATTTGGAAATCGGAAAAAGTGCTGTGATCACGTCGGTTGGCGGCAAGGGTGCCCTGCGTCAGCATTTCCTGGATATGGGTATGATTCCGGGAGCTGAGGTCACAGTCGTGAAGTTTGCACCCATGGGAGATCCCATGGAATTACAGGTACATGGATATGAACTGACATTAAGACTTGCGGAAGCAGAGCAGATAGAAATCGAACAGATTCCGAAGCGAAGCAGAAGTCACGCCGGAATAGAGGCTGTAAGCGACCTGGCACATCCGGGACTTGGAGAGGATGGAAAGTATCATTCCAGAGAAGATGAACATCCACTGCCTGAGGGAACTACACTGACGTACGCATTGGTGGGAAATCAGAACTGTGGAAAAACTACACTGTTTAACCAACTGACAGGTTCCAGTCAACATGTGGGAAACTTTCCAGGAGTAACGGTGGATCGTAAGACCGGTTCGATTAAAGGCCATCCGGATACAGAAATCACAGACCTTCCGGGAATTTATTCCATGTCCCCTTACAGCAGTGAGGAGATTGTCTCCAGAAATTTTGTCCTGGATGAGAAACCAAGTGCGATCATCAACATTGTGGATGCTACCAATATTGAGAGAAACCTGTATCTGACCATGCAGCTTCTGGAGATGGATATTCCTATGGTAGTTGCAATGAACATGATGGATGAAGTGCTGGGAAATCAGGGTTCTATAGATGTAAATAAGATGGAATCGCTGCTTGGAGTACCTGTAATCCCTATTTCCGCAGCAAAGAATGAAGGGGTTGATGAGCTGGTTGACCATGCGTTACATATAGCGAAATATCAGGAACATCCACTGCGTCAGGATTTCTGTGATAAGAGTGACCATGACGGTGCAGTACACCGCTGTATTCATGCGGTCATGCACCTGATTGAGGATCATGCGGCGCAGGCTGATATTCCTACCCGTTTTGCAGCAACCAAGGCAATCGAGGGAGATCCGCTGATTCTTGAGAAGCTGAAGCTGGACACAAATGAGACGGATATGCTGGAGCATATCGTACAGCAGATGGAAACAGAGCGTCAGGTTGACAGAAGCGCTGCGATCGCAGATATGCGTTTTGACTTTATTGAGCGTTTGTGTGAACAGACAGTTGTAAAGCCAAAAGAGAGTAAGGAGAGAATCAGAAGTGAGAAAATTGATAAGATTCTTACAGGAAAATATACAGCGATTCCCTGTTTCATCGGAATCATGGTACTGGTATTTTATCTTACCTTTAATGTGATCGGAGCGTGGCTTCAGGGGCTTCTGGAGATTGGAATTGATAAGGTTTCTGCGCTGGTAGATGTAGCACTGACAGCAGCAAATGTAAACAGTGCCATGCATAGCCTGGTCATTGATGGTATTTTTACAGGTGTGGGAAGTGTACTCAGTTTTCTGCCGATTATCGTAACCCTGTTTTTCTTTCTGTCTCTTATGGAAGACAGCGGATACGTTGCACGTGTTGCTTTTGTGATGGACAAACTTCTGCGTAAGATCGGCCTTTCCGGAAGAAGCATTGTACCAATGCTGATCGGATTCGGATGTACGGTTCCGGCTGTTATGGCCACACGTACACTTACAAGTGAGCGTGACAGAAAGATGACGATTTTGCTGACTCCATTTATGAGCTGTACTGCGAAGTTGCCGATTTATTCTTTCTTTGTAAGTGCTTTTTTCCCGAAGAAGGGCGGATTTATTATGGCAGGTCTTTACCTGCTTGGAATTTTGGTGGGAATCCTGGCGGCATTTTTGTATAACAGAACTCTTTTCAAGGGAGATCCCGTCCCGTTTGTCATGGAACTTCCCAATTACCGGCTGCCGGGAGCAAGGAATGTAGGTCAGCTTTTGTGGGAAAAAGCAAAAGATTTCCTGCAGAGAGCGTTTTCTATTATCCTGCTTGCATCAATGATAATCTGGTTCCTGCAGAGCTTTGATCTGCATTTAAATCTTGTAAAAGATTCTGCAGACAGTATTCTGGCAATGGTGGCGGGAGTCCTGGCACCTATATTTAAACCAATCGGACTGGGAGACTGGAGAATCTGTACAGCTCTTATCAGCGGATTTATGGCAAAAGAGAGCGTGGTATCTACTCTGGAAGTACTTTTCAGTGGAAATATTGCCTCTGTACTGACTCCGCTGGCAGCAGCATCCCTGCTGGTATTCAGTTTGCTCTATACACCATGTGTGGCGGCTATCGCTTCAATCAAACGTGAAATGGGTAGCAAATGGGCTGTTGGTGTTGTGGTATGGCAGTGTGTGATTGCCTGGGTGGCTGCACTGATCGTACATCTGATAGGGATGATCTGATTTTATTAATTCGCTTTTATAGAAAAACCGATGGATTTGACTGTTTTCAGTCATCACCATCGGTTTTTTTCAGTTCCTCAACTGAGAGGCTTTTATCTGATTAGTACTGTCCGCCCTGGGAACCACTGGACATCTGTCTTTCCTGGGCTTCGATCATCTTTTTCATAATAATATCAGAACAACTTTCCCTGAATTTCCAGTTTGAGGGGAGATGATCTGATTTTCTGGCAGAAAATTAGATTACTATTTTTGATATGACAATCTCTTTATGGGTTTCATTATAGTACTGAAACCCTGAAAAAACTATAGAAATCTTACGAAATTGCTATAGTTTTTTAAAAAGAGACAGAAAAGAGACCAAAAGAGACAAGTGGTCTCTTTTGTCTCTTTTTGATTCGGTAGCAATTCCGCAAAATAATGCAATCTGTAATGAATTTTGGCTATGTTACTGAGAACGGAGTGAACAGTAACAATTTTGGCTTGCATGTGCCCACAACTTGCTATCTGATCTGTTAGATGATAAAATTAAAATATAACAGGGAAGTGATATACGAAGGAGGTAGGAATGACAGAGTTTAATTTTGATACTGTTTTTGATGAAACCATGCAGACGCACAATCTGGACACTGTAGTGATTCTGGGACACTTAAATCCGGATGGCGATGCTGCCGGATCGGTGATGAGCCTTGCGCACTATATCCATGTCAATTATCCACAATACAGGGTGTTTCCATACCTTGCAAAAACGCTGGAGCGCGGTCCGAAAAAGATGGTCGTGGAAGATAAGATATTTGTTCCTTTTGAGATGCCGGATATATCCGGAAAACAATATTGTGTCATAGTCTGTGATAATGCAACTCTGGAGCGTATGATCGGATTGGAATATTACCAAAATGCCGCTGCCAGCATTGTTATTGATCATCACGCTTCCAATGAAGGATACGGAGATGTTAACTGGACAAAGGTTTCTGAGGCGTGTGCGGAAAATGTATACCATATGCTTTCTTCCGAACTGCTTCTAAATGCAGCCCAAAAAGAAGCGTACCCCAATGCCGCAGATTATATTTACCTTGGCATCCTGCATGATACCGGAGGACTGGCAAGGGCAAACCAGGGTATTTTTCAGGCAGTAGCTGATCTGATGGCTATGGGAGTTGACCATGGCAGGATTATGAAAACCTTACACAGTGATACCCTGGACATTCTGTACAAAAGAGCTGATATTCTTCATGGGGCAGTACGTGCGATGGATGGCCGGGTTGCCTATGTTATTATGGGACAGAAGGAAATTACCGAAAAAGATATCACATACGAAGACATCCACTGTATCAGCACCATCCTGCGCGATTGCGACGATATTGAACTTGGTTTTACCATGTATGAGGAAGAAGAAAACGGGTGGAGATGTTCTTTCCGTTCAGACGGGAAATGGATCAATGTTAATGAACTGTTGAAACCTTTTGGCGGTGGAGGACATATCTCCGCAGCAGGATTAAAATATCGGACTGATAATGTAGAAGAATTAAAGAAACAGATTCTGGACAGAGTAGCAGAGATGAAAAAGAAACAGTAATCTATAAATGAGCAAATAAAAAAACTGCAGAAAATTATAAAATTGAAGAGAAATCTAAATACTTGTTGAAATTGTTATTGAGGGAAGGAAGAGGAGAGTCTGTATGGGAAAGATAATCGAAGGTCTCTGGGATTGCCCGTTTTGTGGGAATAAAAGGATTAGAGCCGGTCAAAAAACCTGTCCCGATTGTGGGCATCCGCAGGACGAAAATACAAAATTCTATATGCCGGATGAAATTAAATATGTTTCTGAGGAGGAAGCAGAAAAGATCAGCCGTAATCCGGACTGGCAGTGCAGCTTTTGCGGCAGTCTTAACAGCGACGATCTGAATGTCTGCAAAAACTGTGGTGCCACAAAAGAAGATTCGGAGAGAAACTACTTCGAGATGAGGCAGCAGGAAGAGGAAAAGAAACGAAAGAAAGAAGAGAAAAAAGAATCCTGCCAGAAAAATATCCCCCAAAATACACCAAAGAAAAAGCCACTGCTGAGGCGGGTGCTGCTCATTCTGGGAATCTTCGCAGCAATCATTTTTGGCATGATGTCATGCCTGGCACCGAAGATGTAGAAAAACCAGTCTACCGGAAGGAGCCTGTGTATGCTACAAAATATTACTATGAAATAGACAAATGGACGGTTGTCGATACTGCAAAAAGTTCCGGCAATGATCAGAACCCTTCCTGGCCGGAACCGAAACTTAAAGACGGACAGAGAACAGGAGCAGAAGAAGAGCATTATTTTGTGACCGCTACATATGAGAAAAAGAAGGGCAAGACCGAAACAGGAAGATATGAAATGGATTTTTCTCAATGGAAAGAACTTAAAAAAGGCGAAAAAATAGAATTAAAAATTGATGCTGCTGGATTCGCAGAGATTAATCAAAAATAAGATATAGATATACCCGGAGGGATACTTCGAACCTTTATTAAACAAGGAGATTCATAGTTTTGGCGTGAGTCTCCTTGTTTAATGCTTTTCTCATGTTATAAGGTAGCCCGCATCATTGCATTTGTGCAATGCCTGCAGGCAGATATTGCTCCGTTTATTATACATGCGGAGAATAAAGAGGAGTACGAAGGGCGACTGGACAGCCCGGCACGACTGGAGCAGCTTTTCAGGGTAGAGCATCGGGTTCTGATTGTAGTATTATTTTCTCAAATAATCGGCGATTGCCTTAAATACCGATTCATATCCGGAGTCATGCAGGATATCGTGAGTTCCGGGAAAGCTTCTGATCTCCGTATCCGGGTTGTTTTCTTTGTATGCTTTATATACCTTTCGGACGCCTTTTCCAAAACCGGATACCGGATCTTTTTTTCCATACAGGAATAAAGTTGGAATGGTATTATTCGGATTTTTTAGGTTTCGGCTGGCACATTCCATGCCTTTGGAAAACTCGCAGAAAAAAGCAGGAGACACATCCTGACGAACAAGACTGTCATCAGCGTACTCCCTTCTCTTTTCATTATCCGTCAGGAGCCAGTAATTGGCCGGTCTGCCTTTGAACTTTTTGCCATATGTACCGAACATCAGATCATAGATCTTATCAGAAGCACAGGACATCTTTCCGGTATATTTTTTCCCGATCCAGGTTCTCATTATCCTCATCAGGAAAGCGGACTGCGCACCGGTACCGATCAGGATTTCTTTTTTATAGGGAGTCAGATCAGCGTTTGTCCTTACAATGAAGGAACCCAGAGAAAATCCCAAAAGATAGATAGGCAGGTTTGGGTATTTCCGGACAACATATTCCCTTGCTGATACCATATCTTTAACTGTGTCGTTCCAGTCATTAATGTACAAACAGGATGATCTTGGTGTGGTGCTGTGTCCGTGGCTGATGATGTCATTGCCAAAGACAATGTATCCGCGGCTGGTAAAATACTTTGCAAATTCCACATATCTTCCCATATATTCTGTCATTCCATGGCAGATCTGGATCAGGCCTTTGAGATCGCCCTTATATTCCGGTGCATAGATCTCCAGGTGCATGGTGGTGTCTTTATCGTTTGATGAAATTGCTATACATATTCTTTTCACTATATTTCCTCATTTCTTATTTCTCTGTAATATGCCAGATTTTGCAAAACAGAATAGATGGTGTCAGCGATAACCTTTTCTTCTGGTCGGATTTATTTCGCCGGCAGAACCATCTTCTTGCGTGAAGCATTATATTGCTTTTTTTCAGAAAAGGAAAGTGTTTTTTTGCATACCTGGAAAAAAGTTGTTTAGGATGTTGAGGAGTCTGGTTTTCCGCGGAGAAAAGATATTACAGTTTTGCGCAGACAAGCTCATAAACTGTCTTCAGAAGTTCGTCTCCCCTGCGACATTCTGAAACAAACGAAACGACTGCGTTTTTTTTCGGAAGGATCATAGATATCTGGGAGTATTTTCCATCCGCCCGGAAAGAATTATATTCACCACGCCAGAAAAGATAACCATAGTATCCAACATCAGCTGCCTTTGTACTTTCTTCTATCCATTTCTCAGACAGTATCTGTTTTCCATTCCACTTGCCTTTATTAAGATAAAACAGTCCAAATTTGTGAAGTTCAGAAAGGGTCAGAAATAATCCGCCGGCTCCAAAACTGTTTCCAAGTGGATCAGTCTCCCATGTAGGACGTTTTATTCCAATTTTGGAAAAAAGTCTGGGTGTAAGGTAAGAAACAAGATCGCAGCCGGAGCGTCTCTGTACAAGAATGCCTGCCAGATAGGGACCAACGTTATTATACACAAAATGCGTACCCGGCTTATACTTAAAGGGAATAGCCAGAGACATTTTTACCCAGTTATCTTCTTCATATAAAGGTCGTTGTTCTCCCATCAGACTGCCCTTCTCCTGTCCAAGGCACATGGTAAGAAGATCACGAACAGTTGCTTCTTTCAGGTTCTCATCTATACACTCCGGCAAGTCACCTGAAAATGCTTCTGTTAGTTTTTCATTAAGATCGATCAGCCCTTCCTGAACAGCAAAGCCAACTGCACAGGATGTGAAACTCTTTGTTGCAGAATAAATATTCCTTCTGCATTCCGGTTCGCTGTACCACTCTGCTGCAAGTTCATTATCTTTTGAAATTTTGATTCCAAGAACATTATATTCTTTTGCTTTCTTAACAAAATCTGAAATATCCATAATATTTACACCCTTTTTGTGCTTAAATGTATTTTATTACTTTTATATTAACACAAAAATGGTGGATAAACCAGTTATTGCAGAAGGTGGTATATTACTATATTTCATCTTTAGACAAATTTCAATATTAAATATTGATTTTGTCTTTTTGTTATACCCGAATTTCAGCAAGACATTGCATCTTAATCCCTCAATATTCCCTTTTTTATCATAATTAAATCTTTCTGCTGATATTTTCATCAATGCAGTATTGGCAAATTGCTTAAGTTAATGACATTGTGTATGAACAGTAACAAAAATGTCATCAATTTTTTCGATAAAAATATATATCTTTGTCTTGCCTTGTCAATGTGTGGTATACTTAAGACAGCAAAATACAGAAAGGAGAAAGTCATGGGAAACGAAGCAGGGGAATGGATCATTCATGGAGTAACATGGGATGATCCGAAATGCATCCACGATGTGGATGAAGCAGTCGAATATATCAACCGGGTTGGTTTTCTTCCTCTTTTTAAGAACGAAATTCCGGGGTTTTCTCTGGAGGAACGGACAGTGGCAGAATATTGGTGGTCTGATGATCCGGTGAGGGATCCGTGGAGATGGAGGATTGCCATTGCCAAAAGACATGATGTTCTTTACGGAAAATTCTTTGCCAAAAAAGCCGGGTTTATTTCCAAAAAATGGCTGCCGGTATTTGCCAACTATCGCAGGGACGGCTATGATTTTGATGCTCTGTTTGAGGATGAAAAAGCACCGATCAAACATAAGAATATTATGGATCATTTTATGGAAAATGATGCAGAAATCTACTCCTACGAATTGAAAAAATTGGCTGGATTTGGAAAAGATGGCGAAAAGGGATTTGACGGAGCCATTACCAGCCTTATGATGCAGACATATCTGTGTAACTGCGACTTTCGGAAAAGGATCAATCAAAAAGGCGTGGAGTACGGCTGGGATGTGGCTGTGTATTCTTCTCCGGAACACATTTATGGATATGACCATGTTACTTCCTGTTATAAGGAAGATCCGCGGACATCCTGGGGAAAAATTGTTGATTATATGAAGCAGCTTTATCCGGAAGCTAAGGATATGCAGATAAGAAAGATTCTAAAATAGGAGAGAATATGTGCAGCAGATATTATATAGATCTCGATATGATGGAGGAGATTTCCAGAGTGGTACAGAACATAGATGGGAGGATCCGGCTGACACAAGGAGATATCCGTCCGACCGATGTCGCACCGGTCATTGGACAGTCAGAACATAGACTGGAACTGGGTATGTGCAGATGGGGATATCCCCTGTCAAAAGGTAAAAATCCGGTCATCAATGCAAGGGTGGAAACCGTCATGGATAAACCTTCTTTTCAGAACGGAATCTTATATCACCGGCTGTTGATTCCGGCAGGTGGGTTCTATGAATGGAATTCCCTGAAAGAAAAGAGTACCTTTACCAGACCGGATTCCTCTGTGCTGTATATGGCAGGATTCTGTGACTGGTTTGAGAATGAACGAAGATTTGTGATCCTGACTACCACAGCGAATAATTCCATGAAAAAAATCCATGATCGCATGCCTTTAATCTTGGAAAGGGAACAAATCACAGACTGGTTTGATAATAACAAAATGCCTGTACTTCTGCGCCAGACACCGACTCTGCTTAACCGACAGACGGAATATGAACAGCAGAGTCTGTTTTCATAGAAAGTGGTGAGTTTTAATGACAAAGGATGAATGGTACAAGCAACTGTTCGAGAGACTTGAAAACTCCAGATTTCGGAGCAGATTTCATCTTAAGCAGAATGATATTGATTATATTCATGAAAAAGGACTGGATACGATCCGGAAACACGCAGAGGATTTCATTACAAAACGGGAGGCTCCTGCATATATCCCAAATGATGGAAAACAGACACCCATGCGCGGTCACCCGGTATTCATCGCACAGCATGCAACTGCGACCTGCTGCCGGGAATGCATCCGCAAATGGCACAAGATACAACCCGGCCGGGAATTGAGTCAGGTGCAGCAGGAGTATCTTGTCGATGTGATCATGACATGGATTGAGAGAGAATTGGAAAACGCACGATAAAAGGAGGCTTTAATTACATGAAAAGAAAAAGAATTTCATTCCTGACAATGCTGATGCTGGCAGTCATACTGCTGATGCCGGCATCCATATTTGCCTGTGCATAGCCACGGCACATTCCTGCAGTGGGGAAATCAATAACTCCCTTGCGGATCAGTTCACGAACTTTCTTTGGGGACATATCTACATAAGGTGTGATATCAAAAGCCATAATAAATTACCTCCTGTTTCGTACTTTACAATATAAAAGTATTGTACAGTAAACTGACAGGAAATGCAATGCTATAAATAGTGGCGGCTTGATTTTTATATAAAATATTTTATAATAGGAATGCCGAAGGGTGCTGCCGGACGCGTTGTGAACAGCAATAATATATGAATGGGGGAATGAGAGTGGCAGCATATGAAAAGAGTAAGAGTGTGAAGTTAAAATCGATCAGTACCATGACAGAAGGGACCATCTGGAGACAGATCTTTCTGTTTTCTATTCCATTGATACTGGGAAATCTGCTCCAACAGATGTACAATACAGTGGACTCAATTATTGTAGGAAATTTTGTGGGCAGCAATGCACTGGCTGCAGTTGGTTCCAGTACGTCGCTGATTTGTCTGCTGATTGCATTCAGTATGGGGGCATCTGCAGGTGCGGGAGTTATTGTATCCCAGTTTTATGGAGCAGGAGATGAGAATGGCGTTCAGCGTTCTGCACATACAGCCTTGATGCTTGCGCTTATTCTGGGAATTGTTCTTACTATCGCTGGAATTGTATTTTCACCTGCAATTCTCAGGTGGATGAGAACTCCGGAAGAAGTAATGAATCAGTCAGTTCTGTATTTGAGAATTTATTCTTATGGACTGGTTTTTAATGTCATCTATAATATGGCAGCGGGGATCCTGAATGCAGTAGGTAACTCCAGACGTTCGCTGATGTATCTGGCAGTAGCTTCGTTTTCCAATATTTTTCTGGATTTATGGCTTATCGGCGGAATGCACATGGGAGTCGAGGGTGCTGCAATTGCAACAGATATCAGCCAGGTACTTTCCTGCATTTTTGCATTATGGTTTTTGATGAGAGTTCCGGATATTTACCGCATAAATCCGAAGAAACTTTCCATTGATAGAACAATGGCAGGACGGATTATCCAGGTAGGTCTGCCGACTGCAATTCAAAACACGGTAATCTCCTTTTCAAATGTACTGGTACAATCTGGTGTCAATGGATTCGGAGCCAGTGCAATGGCGGGTTTTGGTGCATACCTGAAAGTAGATGGGTTTAACATTCTGCCGGTAATGAGTTTTAGTATGGCAGCAACGACTTTTACCGGTCAGAACTATGGTGCGGGAAAAACAGACAGAATCAGGAAAGGATTGAGAGTAACTCTTGGAATGAGCGTGCTTTATACGATTGTGACAGGAATTCTCCTGCTGACCTTTTCCAGACCGATCATAGGGATTTTCAGCAGTGATAAAGAAGTAATCTATTATGGGGCACAGGCAATGAAATATTTCTGCCCGTTCTATTTCCTTCTGGGAATTATGCATTCCCTGGCAGGAACCATTCGCGGAACAGGAAAGACGGTACCTCCCATGGTAGTGATGCTGCTTGCATTATGCCTGTTCCGTATTCTGTGGATTCAGTTTGTGGTTCCACATTTTACCAGCATTGATATTATATATGTACTGTATCCTGTTTCATGGGCTGTAGGAATGGTACTCATGCTTATCTATGCATGGAAGGGAAATTGGATGCCAAAAAAATATCAGAATATTAATCAGACTGTCTGATAGTATTCTTTTACATAGTGAATGAACTGGCGTACATGGGATTTCAGAATTCTGTTTTTACTGTAAACAATATAAAAACTGCGTTTGTGAGCAGATTCTTCTAATGGAAACAGAAGAATCTGCTTTGTTTTTTGCAGGTCAACGACAGATCTGGCAGAAAGAATGGAAAATCCAAGCCCGTTTACAATAGATTTTTTGATTGATTCCAGGTCATTCATGCGGGCTACTACATTCAGACTGGAAGGTTCAATACCGGCATTTTCCAGAAAAATATCCATTTCCTTTTTGGTTCCGGAGCCTTTTTCCCTGATGATAACAGGATCCTTGATAAAGTCCTGAAAAACAACAGGTTGTTCTTTTTGTTTTAAGTTTAAATAATGATCATTCACAGGGGTAGCAATCACCATATTATCCTGACAGAAGGGAATAAATACACAGCTGTCGTCTCCTGTATTCTGTCCTGTCAAAGCCAGATCTACGGTCCCATCCAGTACACGGTTAATAGCGCCGGAACTGTCTGTCTGCCAGGAATGGAAATATACATCAGGATACATTCTGCCAAAACCTGCGAGAAGTTCAGGAAGGAGATAAGAAGAAGGAATGGTGGAGGCTGCCAGATCAATGATCTGCTTTCTGGAACCGGTGAAATTCTCCAGAAGATTGTTGCGGATATCCAGAATGCGGAAAGCGCTGTCGTAGAGTTGGTATACCACACTTTTTTATAAATGAAATTTATAAATATTTATAAAAAAGTATTATATTTAAATCATCCGATAAAATGAAAAATCCAGTAAATAAATGGAAGTGTAAAAACAGAACAGATAGTTGTAACAAGAATTCCACCCATTGCATAATCGCCATCTGATCCGTAGGTATTTGCCATCATTACCACAGAGGACATAACTGGCATTGCAGAAGTCAGAGCCATGGTAGTGCGGATTTCTGAAGAAACCGGAAGATATCCAAGTAATACATAGAAGAAAAGCGGAAACAAAAGCATTTTTAGGATGACAATTCCATAATAATCCAGTCTCTGGATATTTTTCAGTACATCGATACAGGCGAAAACACCGCCAAGATAGATCATTGCGAGAGGTGTGGCGGTCTGGCCGATTTTCTGAAGGGAATTGTTCAGAACATCAGGAAGCCGGATTCCTGTCAGCACACAGATCACAGCAAGAAGGATGGAAACAGTAACAGGATTGATCAGCTTCCGGAAATCAAAACGGTTTTTTTGACTGTCTGTACCTGAAGTAAGGCGTACACCTGCTGTCCACAGCATGAGCTGATCAATAATGGTAAATACACAGATGTAGAGCATACCGTTTTCCGGATAAATACTGGTTACTATGGGAATACCCATAAATCCCACATTTCCGAATACGCTCATGGCACTGTAAAGCTGCCTGTGGTTACCATGCAGATGAAAAAAAATACCAGATATGTAGCTGAGTAAAAACAGACATATATACATAATTCCCGCAATCAGAAAAATGCTCAGTGAATGAAAAAGAGTTTTACGTTCCACTCCGTTTACAGTATTGATAAAAATCATTACAGGAAGCGCCAGTTTTATTACAAATTTTGAAATGACTTCAAGATTTTCTCTGTTCATAACCCGTGTGCGGATCAGGATCACGCCTGCAAGCATGTAGATCACGAACATTCCGATCTGAGCAGTCAGAATGCTGAAAGTATTCATTTAAGTTCTCCTTTTTTTTCGTAAATTCACATAAAATTATAACTGCAAAAAAGTGAAAATACAACAGAAAGTATAGGTGGCGAAAAATGTTTTTTTGAGTTACAATAAACAAAGCTGAGTTATATATTAGGAGGAGTAAAAAAGTGAATGTATTAGAAATTGTTCTGCCTGTACTGGTTATGACCGTGGTCGGTATGCTGTGCAGAAAATGGAAGATTCTGACCAGAGACGGAATCAATAACATGAAGGTGCTTGTAACGAATGTTATGCTTCCGGTTGCTATTTTTCATGCTCTGGCAACAGCGGAATATAATAAAGAAACCGGAATCCTGATTTTGATCATGTTTGTAATGCTGGTAGTATCCTTTGGTCTGGGCTTTTTGCTGAAGCCATTTCTGAAAGGAACCTATCAGAAATATCTACCGTTTATGGTAAGCGTATATGAAGGGGGACTTATGGCCTATCCGTTATATACAAGCCTCTGTGGCAGTGAAAATCTTTCCCGTATTGCAGTTCTGGATATTGCCGGACTGTTGTTTGGATTCAGTGTATATATGGGAATGCTGGGACAGGTGGAAAACGGTGAGAAGATTGATGTGAAAAAACTGTTTTTCAGTGCATTAAAGACTCCGGCATTTATTGCAAGTATCCTGGGAATTATTGCAGGATTATCGAAGGTGATCCTTGCAGTTTTAGACAGTCCTTTCGGAGGCGTGTACCAGAGTGTGGAAAATATTCTCACCACATCTGTGACTGCCATTATTTTACTGGTAGTGGGATACAGCATGGAACTGAATGCGAAATTATTAAAGCCATGCATTGCCACGATCATCTTACGTGTATTGCTTCAGGCAGTGATGATCGCAGGAGTTCTTGTTGCTGTACATTATCTGGTAGGTGATGATCGGCTGGTCAATCTTGCAATTATCAGTTATATGTCAGCACCGGCCACATTCAGTATGCAGACTTTTATGAAAGATGAAGAAGGAAGCGCTTATGTTTCCACAACAAACTCCATGTACTGTCTGGTATCTATTCTTGTATATATAATTATGGCAGTGACAATCTACTGATCATGAAATCTGAATAACAGAAAATGAAAATTACTGCGGATTGAAATAGACCTGGCGGTAATTTTTGTATGTCGCAGGAAATTACTTCGTAGAGTATTTTTCATGCAGCTAAGTCTATGGACGTAAATGTTCTGTTTTTCTTGGGATTCACAGTAGTTATTACTATAAATCTTATTTTGGCGAAGATACGGAAGATGATTATGATTATCAGTTCAATGTAGTTTATGATTATCAGGCGTTCGCAGATGCGGATGCATTGATTATTGCATATGGTTCCCTTTGTATTTTTCTGGACGAAAAAGAAAGGAAAACGTTTCTGGACAAATATAAGGATAAGCCCTGTGTTCTCGCAGAAGAAAGAGACCATTCAGGAAAAGCTACTTCTATTATAGCAGACAACTATCACGGTATGTATGCTGTGGCAGAACATCTGGTGAGGGATCATGGATATCGAAGATTTACTTATCTTGCAGGACCTCATGGAAATACAGATGCCAATGAACGGCGTCAGGCGGTCTTTGATGTAATGAATGCATATAAAGTTTCATTTGATGAAAGCAGGATAGCATATGGAGATTTTTCGTCCTGCGTTCAGCAGCAGGTGAATCCGCCGCTTACAACGGTACTTCAGAATGCATTTGACATGGGATATATGGCAATGATCGGTGCTGCAGAGCTCTGCAAGGGAAAAAATGTCATTCCGTTGTAGTTCCTGCAAAGATCAGGATCCCTATAAAAAGCTGTATCCAGCATTATAAAAAAGAAAATATGTTCGATATTTTATTGCGAAATTTTTGGTATCATGGTATCATATATGTATGAAAGAAAATCTTATACATTACCGCACTTGTGTGTGTAATATTAATTACCATATGGTATGGTCAGTGAAATACCTGATAAAAACCCTGTATGCAGCAATCCCAAGAAGGATCGATAACCTGTCTAAGGTCCTGGCCAAAAGAAAGCTGGATTTTAATGACATCATTGCGGATGAACAGGAGTTGTTTGATGTGATGGTAAACAGAGTGCGAAATGCACATGACTTAGACAACTGTTCCGTAAGACCTACCGTTTTGGAAGCATTCCACCTGGACTGGAGGGATGTGACAGAAGAGGAACAAGATAAGGTTCTTTCCATGCTGAAAGGAAATGCCAGTCAGTATGTAAAAGCGTGGAGGATCCGTAACAGGAGGACAGAAGAACGATTCGACCGTTTCTGTCAGCAGGAACAGTTATCGGAAGGTCATGGGATTGATCATCTGTTCCATGGCTCCAGGACTGAGAATTTTTGGTCCATTGTCACAAACGGGCTTCTTATCAATCCGGACTGCGGAGTACAGCGTACCGGAAGTATGTTTGGAAACGGAACTTATTTTGCCCCGCTTGCCCAGAAATCCCTGGGTTATACAGACGGCGGGTACTGGGCCGGTGGAAACACTGATGTAAGATTTCTTGCAATCTACAGGGTTGCGACCGGTAAACATCATGACATTTATCAGGGTTGTGATACATCGCATACAAAAAATGTCTTTCAGAAAAAATACCCCGGAGCGCACTGCGCCTGGGCACATGGAAGAGGAACCGGAGGAACTACTCTGTTCAATGACGAGGTCGTTGTTTATGACGAAGCGCAGTCAACCATAGAATACCTGATCATGATGAAATAACCTGGTGGAGCTTTCGGGCTCCACCTTTTTCAATTATTCTAATGAAGATGTAAAGGAAACAATGCAGAAGAAAATTCACCGGATGCTGGTTACGGAAGCATGCCAAATGGCAGTATATTAGAATTAGGTGGATGTAATTGAAGAAAAAATATGATATCATGTGAGTAACAAATCGTAAATTATATGGAGGCGGAATTGTTTTATGGATTTTCAAATAATCGCACTGGATATTGACGGAACATTAACAGATGATCGAAAAAAAATATCCAGCCTGACATTGGAAACATTGATTGAAGCGGAGAAGAAAGGAATACGTCTTGTCCTTGCATCTGCTCGTCCAGCTCCCGGGCTTTTCAGTATTAGAGATCAGTTAAAAATGGAACAGTTCGGTGGAATTCTGATGTCTTATAATGGTGGAAGAATAACGGATTGCGAAGGAAATACGTTCTATGAAATCAGTATGGATCTTGCTACGACCAGGAGAATCCTCCGGTTTCTGGAAAAACTTCCGGTAACTGTTATCGTTGATGATGGCAAGATGTTTTATGTTACGGATAAAAACGGGTATAAGGTTGAATATGAATGCCGGAATAATCAGATGCAATGTACAGAGGGCGATAACTTGGCGGATTGGCTCACTTTTTCACCTATAAAGCTTCTTCTGGCGGTTGATCCTATGAAAATATATGAGGTACAGGAACAAATCAGAAACTTTCTGCCGGAGGATTTAACTGTTGTCAGAACTGCCGCCTTTTATCTGGAAATATTTTCTCGCAGAATTAATAAAGGGCAGGGTCTTTGTGATATATGCAGAATTTTGAAAATAGATGTAAGGAACAGCATTGCTTTCGGAGATTCCGAAAATGATATCCCTATGCTTAAAGCGGCAGGTATCGGAATCGCAATGAAAAACGCAGAGATGGATGTCAAAAAGGCATCGGATATGTGCACTTTATCAAACAATGAAGATGGTATACCTTACGCTTTAAGTGAGCTCAATGTAATATAAATCGGAATTTCAGGAAGTGTTTTTATGCCACAAATGAATAAGGGAGGAAAATTTATTTTCGGGAAATCACTCATTCGGACGGATGGAACATTGCGGATTCCACCGCAGGCAATGGAAGAATATCACATTGCAGATGAAGGAAAAGTATATCTTTTTACCGGAAGTAAGATTACCGGTGGCTTCTGCGTCACCCGGAAAGGCCTTTTGCATCCGTCAAAACTTGGTCACATTTTGGACGATACTCCACCGTTGCTTGACTACTCAGCAGGTTCTGGCGAATTTATCAAATACAAGGGGCGTTCCTACTGCTGGGTAGAGATTTCACAGGAGGGGCAAATTCTTCTTACGAAGAAAATGATGGATTTTTTGAAGGTGAGACCCGGAATGGAGCTGCTCTCTATCCGCAGTAGCGACATCGCGTTTACGATGGGAGCTAAAGGACCGCTATTGGAAAAAGCAGAAAACTATGATGGTGAAATTCCGCTTTTTTAAGCGTAACAACTGTTAAGGAAACAATCGGAGTTGGTGTAAACGAAAAAGCAGCCTTGAGTTCT
>NZ_JAJDML010000109.1:0-2608 GCF_020594215.1 Blautia sp. DFI.1.216 | reverse complement strand
CGAATGGGATATCTCATCTTAAGGGGGGCTTCACGCTTAGATGCCTTCAGCGTTTATCCCTTCCGGGCTTGGCTACTCGGCCGTAGACTTGGCAGTCTAACCGATGCACCAGCGGCCCGTCCATCCCGGTCCTCTCGTACTAAGGACAGCTCCTCTCAGATATCCTACGCCCACGCCGGATAGGGACCGAACTGTCTCACGACGTTCTGAACCCAGCTCGCGTACCGCTTTAATGGGCGAACAGCCCAACCCTTGGGACCTACTACAGCCCCAGGATGCGATGAGCCGACATCGAGGTGCCAAACCACTCCGTCGATGTGAACTCTTGGGAGTGATAAGCCTGTTATCCCCAGGGTAGCTTTTATCCGTTGAGCGATGGCATTCCCACTTAATACCACCGGATCACTAAGCCCTACTTTCGTACCTGCTCCACCCGTCGGTGTCGCAGTCAAGCTCCCTTCTGCCTTTGCACTCTTCGAATGGTTTCCGTCCATTCTGAGGGAACCTTTG
This sequence comes from Blautia sp. DFI.1.216, assembly GCF_020594215.1. Lineage (NCBI taxonomy): Bacteria > Bacillati > Bacillota > Clostridia > Lachnospirales > Lachnospiraceae > Blautia > Blautia sp. DFI.1.216. The sequence continues at coordinate 2,098 of NZ_JAJDML010000109.1, read as the reverse complement.
GGCGCCTCCGATACCCTTTCGGAGGCGACCGCCCCAGTCAAACTCCCCGTCTGGCATTGTCCCACCGCCGGGTCACGGCGGCTGGTTAGAAACCCAATACTGCAAGGGTGGTATCCCAACAGCGGCTCCATGGCAACTGGCGTTACCATCTCCTAGCCTCCCACCTATCCTGTACATGCAATACCGAGTCCCAGTACCAGACTGGAGTAAAGCTCCATGGGGTCTTTCCGTCCTGGCGCAGGTAACCAGCATCTTCACTGGTACTTCAATTTCACCGGATGCATTGTCGAGACAGCGCTCAAATCATTACGCCTTTCGTGCGGGTCGGAACTTACCCGACAAGGAATTTCGCTACCTTAGGACCGTTATAGTTACGGCCGCCGTTTACTGGGGCTTAAATTCAAAGCTTCGCTTGCGCTAACCTCTCCTCTTAACCTTCCAGCACCGGGCAGGCGTCAGCCCATATACCTCACCTTTCGGTTTCGCATAGACCTGTGTTTTTGCTAAACAGTTGCTTGAGCCTATTCTCTGCGGCCTGGTTTCCCAGGCACCCCTTATCCCTAAGTTACGGGGCCATTTTGCCGAGTTCCTTGACAATGCTTCTTCCGCCGGCCTTAGGATTCTCTCCTCATCCACCTGTGTCGGTTTACGGTACGGGTACGGTATAAACAATAGCGGCTTTTCTTGACGCATGGCTCACGGACTTCGCTACTTTATTTCGCTCCGCATCACGGCTTCCCATTGCCACCCGGATTTGCCAAAGTGACTGGTACCCCGCTTGCACCGGGCTTTCCATTCCCGGCTTCCGCTTTCCTTACGTGTCCCCACAGTTCTGTCATACCGCAGTACAGGAATCTCCACCTGTTGTCCATCGGCTACGACTCTCGTCCTCGCCTTAGGCCCCGACTTACCCAGAGCAGATCAGCTTTACTCTGGAAACCTTGGATATTCGGCCATAAGGATTCTCACCTTATTCTCGCTACTCATTCCGGCATTCTCTCTTCCATGCAGTCCACAGCTCCTTTCGGTACTGCTTCTTCCCGCATGCAATGCTCCTCTACCAACCTTTCGGTTCCTTAGTTTCGGTGGCGCGTTTCAGCCCCGGACATTTTCGGCGCAGGACCTCTCGACCAGTGAGCTATTACGCACTCTTTGAATGGATGGCTGCTTCTGAGCCAACATCCTGGTTGTCTTCGAAATCCCACATCCTTTTCCACTTAACGCGCACTTGGGGACCTTAACTGAAGGTCTGGGCTCTTTCCCTTTTGACCGCCCAACTTATCTCGTGCAGTCTGACTCCCGATAATCGATTACGCGGCATTCGGAGTTTGATATTCTTCGGTAGGCTTTGACGCCCCCTAGGAAATTCAGTGCTCTACCTCCGCAAATCTGTATCGAGGCTAGCCCTAAAGCTATTTCGAGGAGAACCAGCTATCTCCGGGTTCGATTGGAATTTCTCCCCTATCCACACCTCATCCCCACCCTTTTCAACGGATGTGGGTTCGGTCCTCCACTACCTCTTACGGCAGCTTCAACCTGGACATGGATAGATCACCCGGTTTCGGGTCTACTCCTACTGACTCTGGCCCTCTTAAGACTTGGTTTCCCTACGGCTCCACACCTGAAGTGCTTAACCTTGCCAGTAAGCGTAACTCGCCGGACCGTTCTACAAAAAGTACGCGGTCGTGCATATAAAGCACTTCCACAGCTTGTAGACACAGGGTTTCAGGTTCTCTTTCACTCCCCTCCCGGGGTCCTTTTCACCTTTCCTTCACAGTACTATGCGCTATCGGTCACTAAGTAGTATTTAGCCTTAGGGGGTGGTCCCCCTGATTTCCCACAAGGTTCCACGTGTCTCGTGGTACTCTGGATCCTGCTCAGTCTCATCAGCTTTCACGTACGGGGCTTTCACCCTCTCCGGCCGGCTTTCCCAAAACCGTTCTGTTAGCTTCAAAGAATCTTAAATGCAGTCCGTAACCCCGGAATGCACGCATTCCGGTTTAGGCTCCTCCGCGTTCGCTCGCCGCTACTTACGGAATCGAGTTTTCTTTCTTTTCCTCCGGGTACTTAGATGTTTCAGTTCCCCGGGTTCCCTTCC
>NZ_JAJDML010000108.1:0-2612 GCF_020594215.1 Blautia sp. DFI.1.216 | reverse complement strand
TTTTACACGCCTTTAGTCCCGAAAGGACATGATTTTTTGCAGACTATCGGCTCTCTTGCACAAGCAAGGCAGGACGGGACGGCGACGTGCGAAGCGAAAGGCGACGGCACGGACTAGCCGTTGCTGGTGTGGCGTAAGCCACGCCAGCAGGTAAAACCCCTCGGTATCTAACAGAGGGGTACGTTTGCAAATAGACAATAGACAAAAAGCATAGGAAACATAAGGCTTCTGACATGGTTTCCTAACAAAAATCGGCTGTGAAGTCGCCTTAAAAAACTTCACACTTTATAGATTGGGGGTATGGTTCTGAATGAAGAACAATGGATAAAAGAATTACGGGAGAAGCGGGTTGCTTACGGTATCTCACAAGGCAGGCTGGCGGTGGCTTCTGGTATCACAAGAGAATATCTCAATAAGATAGAAAGCGGAAAAATGAAGCCGTCAAAGGAGCTTCTGGAAACTCTGCATAAAGAACTGGCAAGGTTCAATCCAGAAGCACCGCTTACCATGCTGTTTGATTATGTGAAAATTCGTTTTCCCACGCTGGATATACAGCACATTATCAAAGATATATTAAAACTGAATATCAATTATATGCTCCATGAAGATTACGGACATTACAGCTATACGGAGCATTATTCTCTTGGGGACATCTTTATCTATACGTCGGCTGACGAAGAAAAAGGTGTCCTTTTAGAGTTAAAAGGGCGTGGTTGCCGACAGTTTGAAAGTTACCTGCTGGCACAGCAAAGAAGCTGGTATGACTTTCTCATGGACGCACTCGTAGACGGTGGCGTGATGAAGCGTATCGACCTTGCTATCAACGACCATACGGGCATTTTGGATATACCAGAGCTTGCGGAGAAATGCAGGAAACGGGAATATATCGGAAAGTCCAGAAGTTATAAGTTTTACCAGTCGGGCGAGCTTATCAAGCACAGAGAGGACGACAGAGAATATATGGGACGTACCCTTTATCTTGGTTCTCTGAAATCAGATGTGTATTTCTGTATCTATGAAAAGGACTATGAGCAGTACGTCAAGTTAGGGACACCGCTTGAAGAAGCCGACATTATCAATCGTTTTGAGATACGGCTTAGAAATGAACGTGCCTATTATGCAGTACGAGATTTGCTGACATATTATGACGCAGAGCAGACTGCCTTTTCTATCATCAACCAGTATGTGAGGTTTGTTGATGAAGAACCAGACAAGCGAAAAAATGACTGGAAACTCAATGACCGCTGGGCTTGGTTTATCGGCGATAACAGACAGAGCTTGAAGCTGACGACAAAGCCAGAGCCTTACACCTTAGACCGTACATTGCGGTGGGTACAACGGCAGGTAGCACCGACCTTGAAAATGCTGAAAAAGATTGATAAAGGAAACGGTACAGACTACATGGAAACAATCGAACAGCAGGCAAAGCTCACAGAAAAGCATGAAATGATAATCAAACAGCAGACGACCCCTGCAAAAGATTTGGTGGAAAGTTAGGAGTGATAAAAAATGTGGGTATTATTAAAAGACTTCCTGCTGGTATCTATGGGAATGGGTATCGGCGTAGTCTTGATGTGTATTTTGAATGTCGGCAAAGAAGCTGACTATGAAATGAAACAATTAAAAGAAAGCGAGGACAATTAAATGAATTTCGGACAAAATTTGTATCAATGGTTTTTATCAAATGCACAGAGCTTGGTGCTTATGTCGATCGTGGTTATCGGTATCTACTTAGGTTTCAAGCGTGAGTTTTCCAAACTTATCGGCTTCTTGGTAGTTGCCTTAATTGCTGTCGGCTTGGTATTCAATGCTGGCGGTGTGAAAGATGTACTGTTAGAGCTGTTCAATAAGATTATCGGTGCATAAAATATTGAAATTATCTTTAATTGCAGAGCAAAAAATGATATGATAACATAAAATCTTTCATAAAAACAAAATACATTCTTTCGTGCTTTTTAAGATTTTTACTGTATCATTTTATTTAAAATTACTGTGAAAGGACGATTACTATGTTATCTACAATTTATGCTTTGCTATGTATTATAGTTCCTTGTTCCTTATACCAGCTTATCATTTGCAAGCGTCAAAACAAAAAACAAGAAAACAAAGCAATTCATTTTGTATGGGTATATATTTTTCTGTTATATATCTACTTGACGTTCTCTGTTGCAGGTATAGGTAGTATTTGGGATATTGGACATTATGATACGATTATAAGATTAGAGGAAATCAATTTATTACCGTTTCAGTCTGAGGGGATAATGACTTATGTTTTAAATATTATAATGTTTTTACCTCTGGGCTTTTTAATTCCTTTAATTTGGAAACGATACAGAAATCCTTTGAAAATTTTTATGATAGGCTTCGGTTTTTCATTATCCATTGAACTTTGCCAGTTATTCAATCGGAGAAATACAGATATTGATGATTTAATGATGAATACGCTAGGGGCAGTTATTGGATATTTTATTTGGAAATTGACAAAAAGGTTATTTAAAAATATTAACCATAAATCTATTTCTCTTTCTAAACTAGAACCTATTGTATATTTAACTCTTGCAGTTTTAGGAGAATTTCTATTATTCAACTGGAGAATTTTTCTCTAGTGCTAA